>CAYHDD010000416.1:0-3780 GCA_964355195.1 uncultured Rhodoferax sp.
TTGGTGGCGACGTCAGTCACCTGAATCTGCACAAGACTTTTTGCATTCCGCACGGCGGTGGCGGCCCCGGTGTCGGACCGGTCTGCGTCGTGGCAGACTTGGTGCCCTACTTGCCAGGCCATGCAACTTACGAAGCGCTCGCCGCCGCGCCGGGCTGCCCCACGCAAAGCACAGTCCCCTCGGTGGACAGCGCAGTACGTACAGCGACAAGCGTCGGGGCCATCTCGTCCGCGCCACTGGGCAATGCGGCCGTGCTGCCGATCAGCTGGATGTACTGCCGCATGATGGGCCCGGACGGGCTACAGGCGGCCACCGAAGCGGCCATCCTGGCTGCCAATTACATCAGCGCGCGCCTGAAAGACCACTACCCGACGCTCTACGCCAGCGCGGAGGGTTATGTGGCACACGAGTGCATTCTGGATTTGCGACCCTTGAAAGAGACCAGCGGGGCTGCCCATGGCGTTTCAGCGGAAGACGTGGCCAAACGCCTCATGGACTACGGCTTTCACGCACCGACACTCAGCTTTCCGGTCCCCGGCACGCTGATGGTGGAACCGACCGAGAGCGAAACGCTGGAGGAGCTGGACCGCTTTATCGACGCCATGATCGCCATCCGAGAGGAGATTGCCAAGGTTGAGCGCGGTGAATGGCCACAGGACAACAACCCCCTAAAGCACGCACCGCACACCGCAGCCTCCCTCATGAGTGAGACCTGGGACCGCCCCTACTCGCGCGAAGTCGGCGCCTTCCCGCTGGCGACGCTGAAACAGGTCAAATACTGGCCACCGATCGGGCGCGTTGACAACGTCTACGGCGACCGCAACCTGTTTTGCTCCTGCGTGCCGCTGGGCGATTGAGTAGCCAGAGTAACCGGATACGACTCGTTGTCGCGCTCGGTGGTCTGGGCTGCCTGGTGGCTCTCTTTACCCAGGCGCAAAGGCCCCGGTTTCCAGGATAATCGGTGCGGTCAGTCTCATCCTTGACTGGCAGTTTCGCAACCCACAGGAGAACAACATGGCAAAAGGTCAGACGAACAGCAACAAGATGGTCAAGAAACCGAAGAAGGACAATTCGCCGGCCAAACCGGTGTCGGCTGACGCCGTGCGCCCAACCATCACCACCGTCGTGCCGGTCCGGGGCAAGCTGAAGAACGCGCCTGGCAAGTGAGCGCTGCGCCCGAGCCGGTGCAGCGTACCGCTGTCCCGGTGGGCGTTTCGCTGCTCTATGCCGACGCGGCGCTGCTGGTGCTGGACAAGCCTGCGGGGTTGTTGTCGGTGCCTGGACGCGGAGCCGACAAGCAGGACTGCCTGAGTGCACGGGTCCAGCGCCTGTACCCGGATGCGCTGGTAGTGCACCGCCTGGACATGGCCACTTCCGGCCTCATGCTGCTGGCGCGCGGCACCTTCGCGCAACGTGCCCTGAGCGAGGCCTTTGCCAAGCGCAGCGTCAGCAAGCGTTACGTGGCAGTCGTCGACGGGCATTTGTCGGCGCCCCCGGATGAATGGGCCTGCGTAGACCTGCCGATAAGCGTTGACTGGCCACGGCGCCCGCTGCGCGTGGTCGACCCGGTGCACGGTAAACCGAGCCTGACGCGATGGCGTGTCCTGTCACACGACCCGGCAGGTGCCAACACCCGACTCGAACTCGAACCCGTCACCGGCCGCTCGCACCAGCTACGCGTTCATCTGCAATCCCTCGGACACGCCATTCTGGGTGATGCGCTGTATGGCTGTCTGAGGACGCAAGCCATGGCCGAGCGCCTGCTGTTGCATGCCAGCTCGATTGAGCTGGAGCACCCGCTCAGCCGCGAAGTGTTGCGCTTCGACTGCCCTCCCGTCTTTTGAAACCGACCCTAAAGGACACGCACGACCGACAGCGGCTTGAATCCCAGATCAGCCATCCGACCCTTGCGGCCGCGCACACTGCGGGCGTTGTTCAGGCTGCGAATCTCCAGGGTTTCCTCGCGCGGCTTGGCGCCCCTTCCAAGCCCTTCGATACGGACGCTGCGGGCATAGGCCGCGGCGCCAGCCAGCGCGTCCTTGTCTTCCAGGCCGATCAGCATCAGGCCGCGCCCCCCGTTGCCCATGACCTTCAACTCTCCAATGTCGAAGGTCAGAATACGCCCGCCGGTGGAGGCGCAGGCCACATGCGTCGCAGGCAGAGCGGCAACGCTACCCTGCGACGTGGAGACAAGTGACGGCCGGCACAGCACCTCACCGTCGCTGCAGCTTACAAAGGCCTTCCCGGCCTTGAGCCGGGACACCATGTTCTCCACCGTCGCCATGAAGCCATAGCCAGCCGAACTGGACAGGAGCAGGCAAGCGTCAGCCGGGCCAGCAAAGTAGTAGAGAAGTTGCGTTCCGGTTTCAAGCTCGATCAGACTGGTGACGGGTTGCCCGTCGCCGCGCGCGCCCGGCAGCAGTGCCACCGCCACCGAATAGACGCGTCCGTTGCTGCCGAAGGCCAGCAGTGTATCGACGCTGCGACATTCAAAAGTTCCATACAGGCCATCACCAGCCTTGAAGGCGAAACTCTGAGGCTCGTGGCCCTGCCCTTTTTGCAGGCGCACCCAACCCCTCTCACTGACCACCACCGTGACCGGCTCATCGACCACCCTGACTTCGAGCACCGCCTTCTTCTCGGCCTGAATCAGGCTGCGCCGGGCGTCGCCAAAGTTCCTGGCGTCGAGCTCGATCTCGCGGACCATCAGGCGCCGCAGCGCCGCCGGACTGCCCAGAATCTCCTGCAATTTGCGCTGCTCTTCCTGCAAGCCGGCAAGCTCTTGTTCGATCTTGATGGCTTCCAGGCGGGCCAGCTGACGCAGACGGATTTCAAGAATGTCTTCAGCCTGGCGCTCCGACAAGTTGAAGCGCGCCATGAGCGCCGACTTTGGTTCCTCGGATTCCCGAATCAGGGCAATCACCTCGTCGATGTTGAGCAGCACCAGGCGCCGCCCTTCGAGGACGTGGACGCGGTCCAGCACCTTGGCGAGCCGATGCTGCGAACGCCGCTCCACCGTGATCTGCCGAAACTCGATCCACTCCAGCAGCATCTGGCGCAGCGACTTCTGCGTCGGACGCCCGTCCAGCCCGATCAGGGTCAGGTTGATCGGAGACGAGGTTTCCAGACTGGTGTGCGCCAGCAGTGTGGTGATGAGTTCCTGCTGCTCGATACGGCTGGTCTTGGGCTCGCAGACCATACGCACAGCGGCGTCCTTGCTCGACTCGTCGCGCACGCCATCGAGCACCGCCAGCACCGTCGCCTTGAGCTGCGTTTGCTCCAGCGACAAGGCCTTTTTGCCAGTCTTCACCTTGGGGTTGGTCAACTCTTCAATTTCTTCCAGCACTCGCTGGGTGCTGACGCCCGGTGGGAGTTCCGTCACCACCAGCTGCCATTGACCGCGGGCAAGCTCTTCGATCTTCCAGCGCGCACGCACCTTGAGCGAACCGCGGCCGCTGCGGTAGGCCTCGGCAATCTCCGCAGTGGAACTGGTAATTTGCCCGCCGCCCGGATAGTCCGGCCCTGGGATTAGCGTCAACAACTCTTCGTCGCTGAGCTTGGGCGTCTTGATCAGCACCACACAGGCCTCGGCCACTTCGCGCAGGTTGTGGCTCGGGATCTCGGTGGCCAGACCGACGGCAATGCCGCTGGCGCCATTGAGCAACGCAAACGGCAGCCGGGCCGGCAGTTGCAGCGGCTCTTCGGTCGAGCCGTGGTAGTTGGGTGCAAAGGCCACCGTACCTTCGTCGATCTCGTCGAGCAATAGGCTGGTGATCTTGG
>CAYHDD010000417.1:0-3777 GCA_964355195.1 uncultured Rhodoferax sp.
CACCGAACCCGGTCAGCATGTGCTCAAAAGCATCGACCTGATATTGCGCGAACTCGGCAACCTCAAGCGCATCGGGGAGGAATACAGCGCACAGGACAGCGGAACGCTGTCCATCGCCACCACGCATACCCAGGCACGCTATGTCCTGCCCGAGGCGGTCGCCAAGCTGCGCCTGGCCTACCCGAAGGTCAACATCAGCCTGCACCAGGGTTCGCCCGAGCAGGTCGCCAGGATGCTGATCGACGAAGTTGCCGAGGTCGGTATCGCCACCGAATCACTGGCCGACTACGCGGAACTTGTCACGTTGCCGTGCTATGAGTGGCAACACGTCCTGCTCATGCCGCGCGACCACGCTTTGGCCGCCAAGGAAGCCCTGACTCTGGAAGACATCGCCCAGGAACCCCTGATTACCTATCATCCGGCTTATACCGGGCGGACCCGGATCGACCATGCCTTTGCGACGCGCAAACTCGAGCCGCGTATTGCACTGGAGGCAATTGACTCGGATGTCATCAAGACCTACGTGCGTCTGGGTCTGGGGGTGGGCATTGCAGCCGAGATGTCAGTGCGTGATGTATTGGCGCAGGGCCCGACGAGCGACTTGCTCGTGCGGCCAGCCGGCCACCTGTTCGGTCAGAATGTCACCCGTGTCGCCTTCAAGCGCGGCGCCTACTTGCGCAACTTTGTCTACCGCTTTGCCGAACTCCTGAGTGATCGCCTGCAACGCACCCTGGTCGCCCGCGCCATGACAGGACATGTAGATGATTTTGAATTGTGAAACCTTGTGGGACAGACCAAAGCTACAGGAGCGCAGCGAGTGAGAGTGCTCTGTTCCCAACTGGAAACGAGATGTCGGATGTCCACCTTGTGGGACAGACCAAAGCTACAGGAGCGCAGCGAGTGAGAGTGCTCTGTCCCCAACTGATTCTCCCCATGCACACACCACCCCTTCAAAGCAAGTTGCCGAACGTCGGCACTACCATCTTCACCGTCATGTCAACCCTGGCGGCGGAGAAGAATGCCGTCAATCTGGGCCAAGGTTTTCCTGATTTCGACTGCGACCCCAAACTGGTTGACGCCGTCACGACGGCCATGCAACAAGGCCTGAACCAGTACCCCCCGATGACCGGGGTCGCCCCATTGCGCCAGGCCATCGCCGCGAAGATCACCGACTTGTATGGTCACAGCTACGATGCCAACAACGAGATCACCGTCACCGCCGGTGCGACCCAAGCGATCATCACCGCCATTCTGGCGGTGGTCCATGCGGGTGACGAGGTGATCGTGCTGGAGCCGTGCTATGACAGCTATGTACCGAACATTGAACTCGCGGGCGGTGTCGCAGTGCGGGTGCCCCTGAAGACCAGCACCTTTCGGCCCGATTTCGACAAGATCGCCGCCGCCATCACGCCCAGAACTCGTGCCCTGGTGATCAATTCGCCCCACAACCCGAGCGGCACCGTCTGGAGTGCGGATGAAATGCGCAAGCTACAGGAGTTGCTGGCGCCCACCAACGTGATCTTGATCAGCGACGAGGTCTATGAGCACATGGTGTTCGACGGTCAGCCGCACCAAAGCGCCACGCGCTGGCCAGGTCTGGCGGCACGCGCTTTCATCGTGTCAAGCTTTGGCAAGACCTATCATGTGACGGGCTGGAAGGTGGGCTATGTCGCGGCACCGGCAAGCCTGAGTGCCGAGTTTCGCAAGGTCCATCAATTCAACGTCTTTACGGTGAATACCCCGGTGCAGTATGGCTTGGCCTCCTACATGGCCGACCCGACACCGTACCAACAATTGTCGGCCTATTACCAGCGCAAGCGCGACCTGTTCCGCGGTGGGCTCGAACGCACCAAGTTCCGGCTCTTGCCCGGCGAAGGCACCTACTTTCAGTGCGTCAACATCCAGGCCGTGAGCGACCTCAGCGAAACCGAGTTCTGTAAGTGGCTCACCTCGGAAATCGGTGTCGCGGCGATTCCGATGTCGGCTTTCTACGGCAGCGGTTTCGATCAAGGTGTCGTGCGCTTTTGCTTTGCCAAGAAGGACGACACCCTGCATGCTGCTCTGGAGCGTCTGGCGCGTCTGTAGCCTTGGTCTGTCCCGCAAAGCTCTAGATTAACTGCGCCCACGCCTTGTCGAGCCGTTTGACACTCACGGGTTGAGGGGTGCGCAATTCCTGTGCAAAGAAGCTCACGCGCAGCTCTTCCAGCAACCAGCGAAACTCCTGCATACCACCCTCGATCACACCCTTGCGCTCCGCCACCAGGCGCCAATAGCGCTGCTCCAACGGGCGCAGCTCGGCCGCCCTGGCGGCGTCGCGAGCCGGGTCGTTGCGGTACTTTTCAAGGCGTGCCGTGATCGCCTTCAGGTAACGCGCGCAGTGTTGCAACGCGCCCCATGGCGTCAGCAGCAGGAAACGCTTGGGCATCAGGCGCACAAGTTGTTGGTTCGCGTCGGCGGTGGCCTCGGGTGCATTCCTGGTGTCCTTGACTTTGCGCGCTGCCAGCGCGTACTCAGCCAGCACTGTCCCAGCCAGGCGTGCCACTTCATTGGCGATCAGGGTCAGGCGCGACCTGCCCTCTTCGAGGCGGCGCTTGAAGTCAAACTGATTGCCCGGCAGCGGGTTCTGCAGGAAGGCGCGGTCGATTGCCAGCGCAATGATTTGTTCGCGCAGCTCTTCCAAGGTGCCGCCGCCCGAACCATCGGCGGCCCTGCCGAGCTGAGCATAGATCATCGCCATTTTTTGCAGATCAGGGATATTCTTTTCCAGATATTTGAGGGCGTCGCGCATTTGCAGCGAAACCAGACGCCGCAGGCCGCTGCGGTGTTTGGCGGCAGCTGCGTCGGGTTCGTCGAAAACCTCAATTAGCACGGCATCCCCGACGTCCACCAAACCAGGGTAGCCAATCAGGGTTTGACCACCCTTCTTGATTTCCAGCAGTTCCGGCAACTCGCCGAAGCTCCAGTCGGTGTAGCGTTGTCCGGCCGTCGCAGGAGGCGGCGAGCGCGCTTCGCGCAACGCTGACTTGTCGCTGCTCACAGACGGTGACTGCAACGCGATCGGTGTCGCTTGCGCGCGGCTTTGGCGGGCCAGTTTCAGCCCGGCGAGCGCCTGAAATGCACCGCGTGCCTGGTCACCTAGTTCTGCCTTCAACGCTGCCAGATTGCGGCCACTGCCGAGTTGACGCCCGTGCTCGTCCAAGACACAGAAGTTCATGAAGAAGTGGGGGCTCAACATCTCAAGTTTGAGATCGGTTCGCACGACATCAAGCGACGTTGCCAGGCGCACCCGCTTGAGTACAGCGTCCAACAGAGAACCGTGGCCAAAGACCTCAGGCACACTCAGCGCCTCGGCCATTTTGGTGGCCGTGTCCGGCAGCGGTACCAGCCGCGAGCGCGGTCGCTGGTGCAAGGTCTTCAGCAGAGCCTGGATCTTGTCTTTCAGCATGCCCGGCACCAGCCACTCGCCGCGCTCTTCATTCGCCTGGTTGAGGACGAACAGCGGCAGAGTGACCGTCAAACCGTCTTTCGCGTCGCCCGGCTCATGGAGGTAATTGCAGGAGCAATCGACACCGCCCAGCCTCAAGGTTTTGGGGAAGGCGTTGGTCGTGATGCCGGCTGCCTCGTGTCGCATTAATTCCTCGCGCGTCAGCAACAGCAAGTTGGCTTGCTTCTTGATCGCTTCCCGGTACCAGTTTTCAAAGCTGTAACCGCTGCATACATCGGGCGGCAGCTGTTGGTCGTAGAAGGCAAAGATCAGCTCGTCGTCCACCAGGACAA
>CAYHDD010000418.1:0-3776 GCA_964355195.1 uncultured Rhodoferax sp.
GTTTTGGTCACGTCGATTATCACAACCTGACTGGAGGGTTAGTGGCACTGCACGTGGGTATTAAGTGTTGAGGCTTGTGATTTTGGTAGCCGGCCTCAACTAGGCAGCGCAAGTTTTTTTGGAGACGACATGAAATTCTGGTCCTTGATGTTCGCGGTATTTTTGCTGTTGGCCGGTAGCCATGCTGAGGCCAAGCGCATGGGTGGGGGGCGCTCAGTCGGGCAACAGTCTAGCAATGTGACTCAACGCCAGGCGGCGCCCGCGCAGGGCGCGGTTAAGCCTGCGGCGGCGCCTGCTCCGGCACCCGCTGCGGCGCCCAAGAGACCCTGGGGTGCAATGCTGGGTGGTTTGGCTGCGGGCCTGGGCTTGGCCTGGCTGGCAAGTTCACTGGGTCTGGGTGCAGCGTTCGGCGAGTTCATCATGTTCGCATTACTTGCCTTGGTGATCATGATGGCCGTTGGGTGGTTTATGCGCTCGCGCAGGGCGGCGCAGCAAAATGCTGGCGGTGCGCCCTTTGCGTTTCAAGGCGCATCGGCGTCGGATGCTGTGAAGGGGCCAGTCAGCTACAAGCCCGAGAACGTCGGTAACGATGCCTCCGCTCGGCCCTGGGAACGTAGCTCGAGCTTCGATGCTTTGAGGCCGGTACCCGATGCTTCAAGATCGATGATAGGTTCCGGCTTGGCAGGCTCGCAAAACTGGGGCATTCCGGCTGGTTTTGATGCCGATGGTTTTCTGCGTGCGGCGAAGACAAATTTTGTCAGCTTGCAGGCGGCCTGGGACAAATCCGATATCGTTGCTTTGCGCGCCATGATGACCGATCCCATGCTCAAGGAAATTCAGAGTCAGTTGGCCGAGCGCGAAAGCCAGCCCGGAGTCGGGCCAAGCGTTACCGAGGTGGTCATGCTGGAGGCCCAATTGCTGGGCATCGAGGAGCGTGCTGACGACTACATGGCCAGCGTTGAGTTTTCGGGCATGATGCGTGAAGACGCTTCAGCCGGTGCCAGCCCGTTCCGTGAAGTGTGGAATATGACCAAACTGAAGAGTGGTCAGAGCGGCTGGTTGGTTGCCGGAGTGCAGGCATTGCAATAGGGCAACCGGGGTTTCAGGGAATAATGGGGGGCTATGGCAACACAGTCCCCTTTTTCCTGGCTGGATGGATTCTTTCAAAATCTTCCGGTGCCGCCTCTACAGCCGCCAGCCTGGGCGGTGGACGAGATGCAACGGCGCATCGTCTTGTTGTTGAACCACATCTTGCAACAGGAGCCTGAAGCCTGCGCCCGTTTGACCCGCCAACAGGGGCGGGTGGTGCAACTGCAGTGGCGTGCGCTGTATCTGAAGTTGAGCGCTACGCCCGCAGGGCTGTTGGAAGTGGCGACCGAGCAGGCGAAGCCGGATTTGCAGTTGGTGCTGACCGAGGAATCTCCACTCGCCTTGGCGAGTGAACTGTTGCGTGGTGAGCGGCCCGGTGTGCGTGTTGCGGGCGATGTGCAGTTGGCGGCTGAAGTCAACTGGCTGGTAGACCATGTACGCTGGGACCTGGAAGAAGATTTGGCGCGCCTGATGGGGGATGCACCTGCGCACGCCCTGGCGCAAGTGGGGCACGGCATCGCGCAAAAGCTGCGTGAGTTCATTGGCAGTAGCAAGTCAGCAGATCCTGGTCCGGGTTCGGCATGATGCGCGTCGTTCGGGGCGTTTTCATCGTTTGGGTGCTGTTTCGATATGGTTTGGATCAACTTCTTCTGACGAGTTTTCAGAAACCCTGGCTCGCTGCGCTTGCCAGGGTGTTGGCGACTGGGCGAAACCTGGAGGCGATGCCGGGGCAGCGCATTCGCCAGGCTTTGGAGCGCCTGGGACCGATCTTTGTCAAGTTTGGGCAGGTGCTGTCAACGCGGCGCGACCTGCTGCCACCGGATATTGCCGACGAGCTCGCCAAATTGCAGGATCGGGTGCCACCGTTTTCCAGCGATGTGGCGATTGCCACAATTGAGCGCTCGTTTCAAAAGAAGCTGGATGACATCTTCATCTCGTTTGAGCGTGAGCCCATCGCCAGCGCGTCGATTGCACAGGTTCATTTTGCGGTGTTGCGCAACAAAGACGGCACCAACCGGGAAGTCGCGGTCAAGGTACTGAGGCCGGGCATGTTGTCGGCGATTGAAAAAGACTTGGCGCTGATGCGCATGATGGCCAACTGGGTGGACGGGATATCGAGTGTTGGTCGGCGCCTCAAACCACGTGAAGTGGTGGCCGAATTCGACAAGTACCTGCATGACGAGTTGGATCTGGTGCGTGAGGCGGCCAGCGCGGCGCAACTGCGGCGCAACATGGCCAAACTCGATCTCGTGCTGGTGCCCGAGATGATCTGGGACTATTGCATGCCCGACGTCATCGTCATGGAGCGCATGCATGGGGTGCCTGTCAGTCAGGTGGATCGTCTGCGCGAGGCCGGGGTCGATATTCCGAAGCTGGCGCGCGACGGAGTGACGATCTTCTTCACCCAGGTCTTTCGGGATGGCTTCTTCCACGCCGACATGCACCCCGGCAATATTCAGGTCAGTATCGAGCCGGCTACCTTTGGTCGCTACATCTCGCTCGACTTCGGAATCATTGGTACGCTCAGCCGCTCAGACAAGGAGTACCTGGCGCACAATTTCACGGCGTTTTTCCGACGCGATTACAAACGTGTGGCCGAGTTGCACATTGAGTCGGGCTGGGTGCCGGCGTCGACGCGCGTGGACGAGCTGGAATCGGCCATTCGTTCGGTCTGTGAGCCGTACTTTGATCGACCGCTCAAGGAGTTTTCCTTGGGGTTGGTCTTGATGCGCTTGTTTCAGACGTCCCGACGATTTTCGGTTGAAATTCAACCGCAATTGGTGTTGTTGCAAAAAACACTGCTCAACATCGAGGGGCTGGGGCGGCAGCTGGACCCCGATCTGGATCTGTGGAACACCGCCAAACCGTTCCTGGAACAGTGGATGATCGACCAGATCGGTCCGAAAAAACTGCTGGAACAATTGCGAAATGAAGCGCCGCTCTATGCCAAGTTGGTTCCGGAGTTGCCCAGATTGCTGTTTGACTTTCTGAAGAACGGGCAGTCCGGTTCCTCGGTCGCCCTGCAGGATCTAGTGCAGGAACAGAAGCGAACCAATCGTCTGTTGCAGGCGATCGTGTATGGCTGTGTCGGCTTTGTGCTGGGGCTGGTTGCCATGCAGTTGATTGCACACTTGCGTCACCTCTAGACTTTGCGGGGCAAGTGTTCTGCTCTGTCCCCAGCTCGAAACGGGCTGCTACCTGTTCATCACGCGCCGGTCGGCATGGTGTGTAGATCCCCATTTTGAGCCCAAGCCTTTATAATCGAAGGCTTTGCAACCTGAGTCCGAGCCCTAACACCATGCCAATTTATGCTTACAGATGCGAGTCTTGTGGTTTTGCCAAGGATGTCTTGCAGAAGTTGTCAGACCTGCCTTTGACCGACTGTCCGACCTGTGGCGTTGGGGCCTTCAAGAAGCAGTTGACCGCCGCCGGTTTTCAGCTCAAGGGCACGGGTTGGTATGCCACCGATTTTAAGGGTGGTACCGTGAAGACTGACAGTTCAGAGAAGACGCAGGAGCCATCTTCTGCATCTACAACTGCCACGGATGCCGCGCCTGCCAAGACGATAGCTGCCAAAACCGATGCGGCCCCTGTGTCGGCTACAGGCGGTTGCGGCGGTGGTTGCGCCTGTCACTGAACCGGCCACGTCAAACTGAAACGTTGCTGTGCAATTCAAAAAATACCTG
>CAYHDD010000419.1:0-3770 GCA_964355195.1 uncultured Rhodoferax sp.
GCGCATTATGACCGGCGCTCCATGGTGACCGGTAGGATTGCGGTTTACGGCAACCTGATCCATATGGATCCGGCTCTGCCGTGCGGCTGCAGACAACGTCAGACGATGAAGATCGACCAGGCCCTGCTGGTCGAGTTTCTCTCCGATGTAGCCACCGGCCAGGGAAAAGGCGACCGGCAGTTCTTGCTGGCGACACCAGTTGAACACCATTTGCTCGCGGCTGGCTAGCATGTCCCTCGTGATGCCGGTCAGCCCGCCGTCGGAGCATCCCTCAAACGGGTCCATGCCCGCGTTGTACAGACACAGATCGAAGCGCGGTCCACGCAGTGCGACTTCCCGCAGACTGTTTGCGATGTCGCTCAGATAAGCGTCGCTGCTGTCCACCATATGCAGATGGATACGATCGCTGCTCTCGTAGCTGTCATAGTTGTCGACCGACACATCCAGTTGCCAGATGCGTGGCTCATTGCCGATCATCGATGCGGTCCCGCCGCCGCAGTGGGCATCGAGATCCAGGATCAGCACTGACCTGGCACCCGCAGCGATCGCCTCGCGCGCTGCAATCACCAGACCGTTAAAGGTACAGTAACCCAAGCCCACGCTGCGCCGTGCATGGTGCAATCCACTCGAAAGTGATCCGGCCAGCCCGCTGCGCATTGCGTCCAGCGCTGCAGCAACGGCACCCCCGCTTGAGGCAAGCACCATAGACCACAGTCCTGGGTCCCACGTGAACCCCTGCGACTGTGCGAGTTCGAGCGGCGAGCCGGTCTGAACCGCGCTGACATAGTGAGGATCGTGCGCGAAGGCAAGCTGCTCCGGCGAAAGTGGTTGTGGCGCCAGCAGCGTCATATTGGTGATGGGGGTCTCGGTCAGGGAATCGGCCACCCATTTCGACTTGCGCGTTGTCTCGAACGCGTAGCTGGAGCCGGCGTAGGCGGGGCTGTAGTAGACGTTCATGGCGCCGGTCCCGCCCGGGCCACATCGGCCACGCGCTTCGTGATAACGAAGGCGACCGTGATCATCACGACGGACGCCAGCAGGAACAGCGCCGACAGCGCATTGACTTCGGGCGTGACCCCGGTTCGGATCATGCCAAAGATGTAGACGGGGAGCGTCGTGGAGCCTGGTCCCGAGACGAAGTACGTGATCACAAAGTCGCCCAGCGAGCTGATGAAGGACAGCAGAGCGCCCGCGAAAATACCCGCACTCAGCAGCGGCAGTTCGATGCGAACAAAGCGCTTCCACGGTGACGCGTACAGATCGGCCGCTGCCTCGATCAAGGCTGGATCAAGTCCGGCCAGACGTGAACGAATTGGGTAGTAGGCAAAGGGAATACAAAAAACGGTGTGGGCCAGAATCACCGACAGCAGACCCAGCGGCATTCCTGTGAGGACAAACAGCATCAGCAGCGCAACCGCGGTGACAATCTCCGGCACCAGTAGCGGCAAGCTGAGCAGACCTTCCACGCCGCCCCGGTGCGCTGAACTCGAACGCACCACGCCCAGGGCGGTTGCCGTGGCTGTTGCAGTGGCCAGCGCAGTGGCAACGGCGGCGACGATCAGCGAATTCTTCGTGGCTCGCAGGATGTCGCTGTTGTCCAGAACGGCCGCGTACCATTTCGTGCTGAAGCCGCTCCAGATCGTGGTCAGGTCGTTCTGATTGAATGAGAGCGCCACCAGTGTGACGATGGGGATATAGAGAAAAACCAGCGCGGCCATGGCAATGAAAGCATTGCCGCGGCCACTCAGAAGGTTCTGCTCGGGCATCACGCCGTTCGCACCATTCGGCGCTGCATGAACCGCCACAAGAGCAATGCCAGCAGCAGAACGGCCACCAGCACCAGCGCAAGTGCAGCGCCGAAGGGCCAGTTGCGTGACGCCCCGAACTGGGCCTGGACGAGATTGCCAATCATCAACGACTTGCCCCCACCAAGCAACTCTGGGCTGACATAGGCTCCCAGGCAGGGAACAAATACCAGGATGGCGCCGGCCAGGATGCCGGGCATGGCCAGAGGCAAGACGACGCGCGACAGGGCGCGCCAACGGTCGGCGCCAAGATCGAAGGCCGCCTCGATCAGGCGCTTGTCAATGCGCTCCAGCGCAACATAGGTCGGCAGGATCATGAAGGGAAGAAAGGAATAGGTCAAGCCGATGCCGGTGGCCAAAGGTGTATACAAAATGTCCAGCGATTCGCGCGTCAGGCCCAGCCACTGCAGGCCCTGATCGAGTGTGCCGCCGTTGCGCAGGATCAGGATCCACGCGAAATTGCGTACCAGCAGATTGGTCCAGAAAGGTACCGTCACCAGGAACAGGACAAAGGCCGCGCGCCGGCGCGACAAGGTTGTCATATAAAGCGCCGTAGGGATGCTGATCACCAGCGTCAGAACGGTCGTGATGGCGGCGAGGCGGAAGGAGCGCGCGAAGATTGCGATGTAGTCGCCGTTGAAAGACAGATTGCCGGCAAGGTCTCGCTCGAAAAGCAGCTTCTGGTAGGCAACTCCGGTGTGGTCGCCCCAGATCACCCCTCCAAACGGGGCACGTTCCAGCATCGAGACGTAGAGCATCAAGAGCAGTGGAATGATCATGAAAACGGTGAGATACAGCACCGCGGGCGCGGTCAGCGCGAGATCTCGGGCGCGCGGCGGGTTCATACCGCAAACGCTCTGACGGCCTCGCCGGTCATGGCAAAGCCGGCGTTGCGTCCGACCAGTTCCGGCACGTCGACAGCACCGCTCAAACGAACGCGCAACAGCGTCCCATCGACAAGCCTGGCGTGCAGCATCAGATCGCTGCCGCTATAGATCGCCTCTGGCACCTCGCCATGCAGCAGTGCCGACTGCAGGGGAGCCAGGGAGACACGCTCCGGGCGCACCACCAAAACGGCCTTGGCGCCTGTTGCGATGTTGTTGGCGTCAGCCACAATGAGTTCGACGATTGCTTCGCCACAGCAGCTAAGGCGAAAGCGTCCGCCCACCCCATTTCGTTCCACGCAGACTGCTGGCAGAAAGTTGGCATCTCCTATGAATTCGGCGACGAACAGGTTCGCAGGACGCTCGTAAATCTCCGTAGATCGCCCCACCTGCATGAGCTTTCCGTCTCGCATCACGGCGATCCGGTCCGACATGCGAAGCGCCTCTTCCTGATCGTGGGTAACGAAGACGAAGGTGATGCCCGTGGCCATCTGAAGGCGCTTGAGTTCAATCTGCATCTCCTTGCGCAACTTGAGGTCCAGTGCAGACAAGGGCTCGTCCAGCAATAGCACCTTGGGTTCGGGCGCCAAGGCACGCCCGAGCGCAACCCGCTGTTGTTGGCCACCGGAGAGTTGGGCCGGTGTCCGCTCGCTCAAACCCTCAAGTCGCAGCAGACGAATCATCTCGGCTACACGCCTGCGAATTGCATCGCGCGGTCGGCCCAGCATCTCCAGCGCAAATGCGATGTTCTGCGCCACGCTCATGTGGGGGAAAAGGGCGTAGCTCTGGAATACGGTGTTGACCGGTCGAAGATTGGGTGGCGTGCTTCCCATGACGATGCCGTCGATCGCTATGCTGCCCTCATCCGGGTTCTCAAAACCCGCGATCATACGCAGCAGAGTGGTCTTGCCACATCCCGAGGGACCCAGCAGCGTGAAAAACTCGTTCTTGAGGATATTTAGCGAAACGCCGTCCAAGGCGGCCAGGCTGCTGCCGCGAAAAGTCTTGCTCACGCCAGAAATGGCGATCGCTGTCTCCATCATCGACACATCATCGATTCAAGCGGGTCCAGACCCCGTCC
>CAYHDD010000420.1:0-3765 GCA_964355195.1 uncultured Rhodoferax sp.
GTGGCAGCAGGCGGCGCACCAGTCGCCTCTTGACCAGACTGTGCAGATGAAGGCAATCGGGGGCACCAATCTTTTGCCTTCGGCGCCAACGTCGGTAGACGCTGAACAAGACCTCCAGAAACGGAAAGCCGCACACCAGCAGCGCTGCCCAGGCGCTTATCTCAGGATGACGTGCAAGCACCAGCACGGCCAGCCAGGCGACGGAAAAGCCCAGAAAATAAGCACCTCCATCGCCCAGAAAAATCTTGCCCAGTGGCCAGTTCAGAGCCATGAAACCCAACGCAGCGCCAGCCAGCACCAGACAGGTCTGCACCACTTCCATATCCCCGGCAGCGCCGCCCATCACGGCGAAGGCGCCCAGGACAATGATGCAGGTGCCGCTGGACAGGCCATTCATGCCGTCAATGATGTTGAAGGCATTGGCGATGCCACCCACGGCAAACGCCGTAAAGGCCACTGAAATGACAGTAAAACCAAGCAGCCAGTCCAGGCCCGGTACGTTGACATCGGTGATGGAATGGCCAGTCAAAAAGTAGCCCACTACCGCGCAGGCCATGGTGGCGAGCAAGCGGGTGCGCACGCTCACGCGTTTGGTCAGGTCTTCGGCCAGGCCGAAGATGAAAGCAAGTGTTCCGGACAAAACCAGGGACCACAGAAGACTCTTGTGATCGGTGTGGCTCAACGCTGCGCCTGCCAAAACACCTACGAATACGGCAATGCCGCCGACGCGCGGGGTTGGGTGGCTGTGGTTCTTTTGCGGGCCAAAGCCGCTGTCCATGCTCACTGCGTAATGCCAGCGCAACGTCAGGATCAGCAGCAGTGTCACCAACAAAGACGCAACGCCTGCGACAATCGCCGCAAAGGGCAACAGACTGAAAAGATGGCTCATTGGAGTTGCTGATACGGTCGTCAAAGACTCAAGTCTGACAATTCATTGCCAATTGGAACACGCTCCAGCCTCATGGAAAAGCCCAAAAGCCACTTGTGTGGCTGATAGCGGTCGTGCATTCATACATCTCGGTCCTTCCTCAACTTGCCGGTTGCGGCCATGCAGACAAGCGGTTTCGGCTCACGGCCGGTGTAGCTGAGCGCTTTAAGCGTTGATGCTGACATCAATCGCCATTGGCGTCTATCCCCCATTTGGGGGATACGGCTGCGTGGCCAGGACTAATCTACACGCCGGAAATGAGCGACGAAAGCGAAATGTGTTTCCTGGCAATCAGTTACGAGTGCGTCGACGGTTGCGAAATGTACGAAATGAGACCAGAGCATCCCCGTGAAGTTGGCCCCACTTGCGCTGCTCCAAGCGCAAGTGCGATCAACAGATCAGGCGAATTGCAACTCGATCTTTTCTGCCCGTCGGCGCACCGGCCCGACGACGATCCTCACGTCGTGGCCTAACTTGGTCACCAACTCAAGCAGCTTGGCTTCGCTCACACCACGGAACTGGCCACGCGTGATGCGCGACACCTTGGACTGGTCGATACCGAGCAGCTCTGCGGCGCCATCCTGAGTCAGGCGGCGCGCTTTGATTGCGCGGGCAATCTCGGCGGCGAGTTGAGACTTGCGCTGCATCTCGGCCGCGTCGGCATAACCGAGATCGGCATAGACATTGGTGCTGCCTTCTTCAATGGTAATTTCATTGTTCCCGTTCACCTTGGTGCTCCTTGATGCATTTTCCAGGTCTCGAATTCCTTCTTCGCGACCTTCAGGCGGACGTTGATCAAATCCATGTCTTCCTTTGCAGTGTCACTGCGATATATCGGCTTTACTGCTCAAAGAACTTGCCTCGCTCAAACCTGTCCAAGTAGTTCACATAGGAACCCAGCCGCTCATGTAGCGCGAGTGTCCTTCCAACGGTATAAGTCAGGTATAGGTTGACCGCCGCGTTTCTGTCGCCTTCCAAACTGGTGCCCACGCGAAAAATGGCAGGATTCGGGGCGCAACACATGGGAATCTTGTTGACTCGCAGGTCGTGCTGCTCGTCGTCAATGTGAAGGCTCATGTACAGTGAGCCCGTGCCTGTGGAAAACTCAAATTTGACGTAGTGAATACCTCCGTCGCACTGCGCTTGCACCCTGTGTAGTTTTCCTGCAGAATCCAGGCATTCAAAGGCCAGAAGACTCCCTTCCCGTACGAACGAAACTCGATCTTGGAGAAGGCCCCCGCAGTCTGCGATGTACTTCCTGCCTTCACTCGGCTGTACGGCCAAGTGATAGACATAGGTCCAGCCAGGAATGGAATCGTTCATCTTCCCATGGCTATATACCTCCGCAAGTCGCTCAGCAATATCGTCAAAACTGTACAGTTTTGTGGGTATCTTGCGGTTGTCCAACAGCTCGCCGATGCAGGCATCGTCCAATTCCTCAGACAAACCGTAAACCAGCGCTATTTGATAGCTGGAGATCTTCGGGATATCCAAGATCCGTTTCACCACTTCACGAGCTTCCAAGTTGCCACGGATGGAGTTCACATATTCGGTTGTCTGCGATAGGTAGGTCTCAGCACTTGCCTTAAATTTCAGACGGTTTCCGTCCTGACGCGCTGTTGTGATTTCGCCCACGAACGGAGTCTTCAATTCGAAGACCGTCAGCTCGCCAGTATCTGAATTGGCACACAGGAAATCAGGGGCCGGGGCGTAACCGCGTTCCATGTCGTGTGGAAGGGTGTTCCCCGAAGATCTTTCAAAAGACGCGTACCGATCAAAGCCAATCACACGGAATACCACTGAATGGTGTTCAAAGAATTTCTGATATGTCGCCTCAACGTTGCACTGCTCCTGGAGCAACCGATGCAGATCTGCAAGAGCGCGCCACAGGTTCCTGTCGTCAATGGGCGGGATTACAGGTGCGATCATTTTCAGCGATACGTTGAAGGTATATTGCCATTGACGAAATGACCAAAGCCAGAGTCGGAAACTGCCTGGATGAACCCCGTGCAGGTTCTTTGGGGATATACCCAGTTGGTGCCACCGCAAGTGGTGAACAACGAGAACTGAAGCTTGGGATTCGAGGACGTGCGCCTGATTGGCTTCATGATCTAGATGTCGTATGGCTGCAGGCTTTGGGAGCCGTCATACATTTCCGTGGACTGAAAGTGGATGGAGTCATCCTCAGGCATCACAAGGATGGTCCAAGGTGAACCCACGGTGCCTAAGAGGTCGTTCGCCTCTGCGTAATCCTTGACCACAGGCATGAACGCGCCAAAGCAGATACTGATGCCAAAAGATTTTGGAGACTTGATGGCATCGCTTTGCGCACATAGCTGACGGCCGATCCTTTCGGAGATGGATCCGGCTATGGGATAGTTCATTGTCAGGACTTCGCAGAGTTCGTTGGTCAAGGCCGGCAGCGACAACCCAGCGGTGAAGTGATGCTGATCTGATCGCTCCTGTCTATTCAGTCCCTTGCCAGTCCGTTTCATGCTGTACTTGATCAACTTCAGCTTTTGCTGTTTGCGTTGAGTCCTGGCAGCGAGCAGAAACTCGACCTCGTCTGCGCCACGTTCTTCTGCGACTTCTTGATACGCCTGCTGGATGCACGGTGCGATCTCGCAGAAAGTGGCATCTCGGCTTAATGTGGCCGCAATTCTATTTACGACAGCCATACAGAGTGCTTGGCTTCCAGCGCAAGCAACTGCCGCGTTGCTTGAGACAATGAACGTCTTTGGTTTGTACTCAAGTCGACTCCACGAACCGTCGCCCCGCTGGTACGAAACTACAGAATCAGACAGGATTCCGATGCCGAGATCTGGCAGTACGGCCGC
>CAYHDD010000421.1:0-3761 GCA_964355195.1 uncultured Rhodoferax sp.
GTCTGTGCAATGGGTGCGACCTTGTTGCCGGGGGCGAAGCCGGTGGCGCCAGAGTTGCCATCGAAGCTGGCTTGAGCTTCAACGGATTCCGCAATCTATGGTCAATGCTTCCGTAATTTACGGTTACTTTTTCCGGAAGGACCGATAGTGCCGGAGACCAATCGATGATCACGCCCGTCGAGCGGGCTTTGCCCTCATGTCATTGGCGTTATTTTCGGCAAGCCGCGGTTTTGTTGTCGGTCACGCCGCTTGCGCTCGGTCAAGGCACAGCCACACCAGCAGCTGACCGCACCGCACCGACACCAGCGACGGTGACTGTGACGATGCCGCGGGTGGAGGTTGTTGCAGTCGCAGAGTCTGATGATGCCATGCGTCGGCGCGAATCCATTGCCAAGTCCATCTATGGACGAGAGGAACTCGATCGCCAGGGCGATATCGATTTGACCGATGTGCTCAAGCGCCTGCCCGGTGTTTCCATGGACAGTGGGGCGCCGCGCTTGCGTGGTTTGGGGGGTGGCTATACGCAGGTGCTGATCAATGGCGAGCCAGCACCGCCGGGTTTCTCGCTCGAGACACTTGCGCCTGGAGATGTGGAGCGCATCGAGATCATCAAGGGCTCAACGGCGGAATACAGCGGCGTGGCCGGCACCATCAACGTGGTGCTGCGTGAGCCTCCCAAAACCTTGCAGCGGGAGTGGCGTAGCAACGCCAACTACCGTGCGGTGCAGCCCGGCGGCAGCACCTCCTTTCAGTGGGGCGACCGCGTTGGCGATGTGTCGTTTGCGATACCGGTCAACATCGCCCGCTCGGCGCAGGGAACGTCTTACGACAGTGTGCGTGTCTCACGCACGCCTCTCGGGGACGCGCGATCCCAGGCCATTGACGGGCGCGATGTCGGGCGTAGCGGTAGCGGCCAGATCGCGCCACGCCTGCAGTGGAAGATCAGTGAGTCCGACACCTTGAATGTGGGCGGGTTTGCCCAGCGCGCCGAGTCGTTGAGTACGACCCAGCGCAGCATCGTCGATCTGATGGGTTCGCCTTCCATCACGGTGCGTGACCAGTCCGAAACCAACACGCACTCGGACGTGCAACGTTTGCAGGTGCAGTGGCAGAGAAAGTGGCCTGAGGGCGCCAAGCTGGAGCTGAAGTCGTTCTGGCAGCAGACCCGGCGAGAGAGTGAGGGCGAATATTCGGGTTGGCAACTGGATGGCAGTCCCAGTCTGCATCGCCAGTCGGTCACGCAATTCCAGGAAGACCGGGCGGTCGTCGGGGCGAAGTGGAATCAGCCCATCGGCGTCGCCCACACCCTGTTGACTGGTTGGGAGGCCGAGCAACGCAAGCGCCATGAATTGCGGCGTGTCTGGGACAACGGGCTCGAACAGCTTGACAGTTTCAATGGGGTGCCCTTTGAGGCGCGCATCGAGCGCTCGGCGGTCTTTGTTCAGGATGAATGGAGCATCAGTGAGCAATGGGCTGTGCTGCCGGGACTCCGGATGGAAGAGCTCCGTACACGAAGCGCTGGGAGCGTCGTTGAAATCGACAACCTGGCGCGCATCACGGCCCCCACTTTGCATCTGAATTACCGCTTTGATCCGAAAGGAAAGGACCAGATCCGCGCCAGCCTGACCCGCAGTTTCAAGCTCCCGGATCTGGGCGCACTGCTCGGACGCTACGTGTTCAACACCACCTATGAGCGCGAATTCACCAACACCCCGATTGCGGCGGATCGCTCGGGTAATCCGCTGTTGCGTCCGGAGTTGGCCAGTGGTCTGGACCTGGCCTACGAACACTACCCGGCGGGCGGTGGCGTGCTCAGTGTTGGGGTCTTCAATCGGCGCATCGACGATCTGATCCGTCAGGACATCACGCTCGAGGCGGTGGCTGGCACCAGCGCGCTGCGTTGGGTGTCGCGACCGCGCAATGTGGGACAAGCCACCAGCCGTGGGCTGGAACTGGAGATCAAGGGGCGCGGCGAGGAGTGGTTCCCGATGGCGTTTGAGCAGAGCAGCGGTGTGCAGCTGCGCGGTGCACTGAGCATTTACGAATCCCATGTTGAGCAGGTCGACGGACCCGACAACCGGCTTCAGGGCCAACCCCCCTGGGTTGCGAATATGGGCTTTGATGCTCGAGTCAGGAATACCGGCTGGACCTGGGGTGCCAGCTTGATCCTGCAACCGGCCTACAGCACACAGCAAACCGACCGCCAGCTGACACACCGCAGCGCCTTGCGCACGCTTGATGCGTTTGCGTCCTGGCGCATCGACCGCAGCGCGCAGTTCCGGGTCGGCTTGGTCAACATCCTGGCTCCTGACAACGTGACTTCCAGCGCGGTCGAGGACCTGGATGGCTTTTCTGCCAGCAACTTGACACGTCGGGACACCCTGCGCACCCTGAATCTGGGCTTTGTGGTGCGGTTTTAGGTCGGGTGTTGGGGTTTTCGGCAGGGGCGCGCAGGCCGCCAATGCGGTATTCTGTAGCCCCTACAAACTGGAGGTACGCCGTGGCCAAGCAAAAATTGATTCTCGACTATGTTTACGATTTCGAGGCCAAGCAGGCCGACAAGGTCTATCTGACCCAACCCACGGGCGGCGGCGAAGTGGTGGACTACACGTGGGCGCAGACCATGGACCAGTCGCGCCGCATGGCGGCGCACCTCAAAACTTTGGGGCTGGAGCCGGGCGCTCGGGTGGCTATGCTGTCCAAGAACTGTGCGCACTTCTTCATGGCCGAGTTGGCCATCTGGATGGCCGGGTGTACCACGGTGGCGATCTTTCCCACCGAAACCGCCGAAACCATCGGCTACGTGCTTGAGCACAGCGGCGCCAGCCTGCTCTTTGTCGGCAAGCTCGATAGCTGGGCGCAGCAGCAGCCGGGTGTGCCGCCAGGCCTGCCCTGCATCGCCTTTCCGTTGGCGCCCAAGACAAATTTTGAATCGTGGGATGCCATCGTCGCACGCACCACGCCGCTCGCGGGTCGCCCTGAGCGCGCCGGGACCGACATTGCCATCCTGCTCTACACCTCGGGCTCTACCGGCACGCCCAAGGGCGTGATGCACAACTTTGAGCGCATCACCAAGGTCAGCGAGTGCATTGCCAAGGACGTCAGCTCCCGCATAGGCAATGTCCCAGAAAACCGGATTCTTTCGTATCTGCCGCTGGCGCACGTTTTTGAGCGCGCGTGGGTGGAAGGCATGTCGATGGTGGATGGCAATACCCACGTCTACTTTGCCGACTCGCTTGACAGTTTTGTCAAAGACCTTAACCGTGCACGGCCCACTACCTTCATTTCGGTGCCGCGCCTGTGGCTCAAATTTCAGCAGGGTGTATTTGCAAAGATGCCGCCGAAAAAGCTCAACCGCATGCTCGGCATTCCGATCCTGAGTGGCATCGTCAAGCGCAAGGTGTTGAAGAACCTTGGGCTCGACCAGGCCCTGCTGGCGGGCAGCGGGTCGGCACCGATTCCGGCCGAACTGATTGCCTGGTACCGCAAGCTTGGTCTGAACATGATCGAGGGCTATGCCATGTCGGAAGACTTTGCCTACTCGCACAACTCCACCAACGAGATCAACTTGCCCGGCTGCGTCGGCGTGCCACTTCCAGGTGTCGAGGTGCGCATCGCCGAGGACGGCGAAATTCTCATCAAGTCACCCGGCCAGTTGGTGGGCTACTACAAGCGCCCCGATCTGGACGCCGAGGTGTTTACCCCGGATGGCTTCTTTCGCACCGGCGACCGTGGCGAGCGCCGCGCCGATGGACTGCTCA
>CAYHDD010000422.1:0-3752 GCA_964355195.1 uncultured Rhodoferax sp.
CGCGGCGCAAGCGGGCAATGACGTCCATGCCGTCGCCGTCGGGCAGGCCCAGATCAAGAATGGCGATGAGGTGGCGACCCGGAACAAAGCCACGCTCGAACTCGGCAATGCTGCCCACCGCCTGCACGCTATGCCCGCAGCTTGCGAGAAACTCGGACAGGTCTTCGCGCAGAATGCGTTCATCTTCAAGCAATAGGATGTGTGCCACGGCTGCAAGTCTAGCCCTTGGGGTGCTGGCGAATCTAAGCAAATCTAAGCGGCAGGACGAATAACGGATTACTTTATAGCCCGTGCCACGGCATGACCGCGACGTCGTCGCGGATGTAAGAGGTCTCGCCGCCATAGACCAGTCCGGGGTAAATGGCCGAAAAGTTGCCGCGTTCCTGGGCATATTTTTGCCACTTCTTCAAGTTGCCAAAAGCATCGCTGGCCACCGTGATGCCGGATTTGATTTCGACCGCTGCCATTTCGGTGCCGCGCTCCAGAATCAGATCAACCTCAGTGCCAATGTTGTCGCGCCAAAAATACAGGGGCGAGCGATCCCCAGTGTTGGCGCGGTTTTTGAGGAATTCATTGACTACCATGGTTTCAAACAAGGCGCCACGCAGGGGATGGTGCTGCATCTGACTCGCGCTCTGAATACCCAGCAGCGCGGCAGCCAGCCCAACATCGGTCATGTAGAGCTTGGGGCTCTTGGTCAGGCGTTTGCCGAAATTGGCAAAATGCGGCTGCACTAAATGCACCAGGTAACAGGTTTGCAGAATCGACAACCAATGTTTGGCGGTTTTGTCGGAAACCCCGGTGTCGCTGGCCAGAGACTGCATGTTCAAAAGTTGCCCGGTGCGCGCTGCCGTGAGTCGCAAGAAGCGTTGAAACGCAGCAAGGTCTTGAATGGCAGCCAAGGCGCGTGCGTCGCGTTCGGCATAAGTCACCAGATAGGCTTGCAACCACTCATGTGGTTCCAGCGCTCTGTCGTACAAAGCAGGGTAAAAGCCCTTGACCATCTGGCTGGGGTAGTCGGTGGCCAATAATTTTGCGTCACGCAACTCAGCGATCGAAAAAGGCAAGAGTTCCACCAGCGCCGTGCGACCGGCCAGACTCTGGGTCACGCTGGCGAGCAAGGAGAGATTGTGCGAACCGGTCAAAACGAACTGCCCCATAATGCCCGAGGCGTCGACTACGACCTGCATTTGAGACAGCAACTCGGGCGCGTTTTGCGCCTCGTCAATCACCGCACCCTGCGGAAATTGCAGCAGAAAGTCGGCGGGCTGGCTGCGGGCAAATTCGCGCTGCGCCGGCGCCTCCAGCGACACATAGGGCTTGTTGGCCAGAAGATGCCGCACCAGGGTGGTCTTGCCAGATTGACGCGGCCCTGTGAGCGTGACAATCGGAAAACCCTGTAGCAGTCGAAGCAGCCGTGGCGTGGCGTGGCGTGGGATCATTCTTTACACTTTCGGATCTTTATTCCGAAATTGTAAAACATCTGTCATGCCTCGCATCGAGGCAAACTTAGAACATGGATGGCGGTGAGGTGGCGACCCGGGGGTGACGCCAAATTGCGGCATGTTATGGTGCACCCTTATGTGGCGCAGTCTGGCTCTTTTCCTTTCGATTTCTCTTTCGTTCTTGCTGCTGACGCCGATGGCGCAGGCGCAAACGGTGCCCTTGA
Organism: uncultured Rhodoferax sp.; assembly: GCA_964355195.1. Lineage (GTDB taxonomy): Bacteria > Pseudomonadota > Gammaproteobacteria > Burkholderiales > Burkholderiaceae_C > Rhodoferax. The sequence goes on from CAYHDD010000422.1 coordinate 1,670, forward strand.
ACACCACGACCACCCGCGTCGAGATGGGCAGCACGCTGGAGTGGCTCAGTGATGAGGGAGGCCAGCTCAACATTTCGGATGTCGCCGTGTCGAGCGCCTTCAAGCCGCTGGCGGGCGAACTCAACCTGGGTTTCACTCGGGCGGCGATCTGGTTGCGCGTGGTGGTGGCGCGCACCCATTCGGCGCCCAATCGCTGGTTGCTGGAGGTCACCAACCCGCTGCATGACGACCTGCGCTTGTATACGCAAGCTGCCAACGGCAGTTTCACGGAGCGCCGTGCTGGCGACCGCCTGCCGCGCGAACGCTGGGAGATGGATTACCGCCACGGCGTGTTTCACCTGGACATCGATACCGAAGCACCACAAACCCTGTGGCTTCGCCTGCAGTCGAGCAACTTGATATCGACCCAGGTGCTGCTGTGGCAAGCCGAGGCGTTTCATCAGGCAGTGCGCACAGAGAGCTTGTCTTACGGTTTGTTCCTTGGCATTTACCTCACGATCCTGATCTTTCACCTGTTCTTCTGGCGCTGGACGCGCGAGTCGGTGAGCGGCTGGTACGCCTTGTACGTCGCATCCAACGGCTTGATTGCGCTGCTGTGGGCAGGCTATTTTCAGCAGGTTTCGCATTGGAGCGGCACGCTGACCGACGCCCTGCTGGGCAGCTTGCTGTGCAGCGCGACCTGGATCGGCACCATGTTGGCCGTAAGGCAGATGGAGTTTGAACAGGTGCTGCCGCGTACCGGGCGCGCTTTGGTCATCAGTTCGGGGCTGCTGTCGGCGCTGTTCGTTGCCCTGAGCCTGACCGTAGGCTACTCCGCGGGCGTTTTGCCGGCGCGTTTGCTTGTGCTGGGCTGGGCCCCGATGCTGATTGCGCTGGCGACATGGTTGTGGTGGCGCGGTCATGCGCCGGCACGGTTTTTTGTCCTGGCATTCGGCATTCTTATTGCCGGTGGCGTGTTGCGTTACCTGCGCTTTCTGGGCTGGGTGGATCCGAGTTTTCTGACCGATTCCAGTTACGAGGTCGGCTCGATCATCAACATGTTGATCATGAGCTTGGCCATCACCGGGCGCTACAACGCCATGAAGCGCGAAAAGCTTGCAGCCCAGGAAGCGCTGAATAGTTCGTTGGAGGTGCAGGTGCAGGAACGCACGGTTTTGCTGGTGGACGAGATCAGTCGGCGCGAGGCGCTCGAAATTGATTTGCGCCGTGCGCTGGCCGTGGAACAGCTGGCGTGGCAGCAGCAGCAAGATTTTGTGGCCATGGTGTCGCACGAGTTTCGCACGCCGCTGGCGATCATCAACACCTCGGTACACCATGTGGCGCAAAGCCTGGATGCCTCGCTGGGCAGGAGCCTGGAGCGCTGCGCCAACATCAAGGAGTCGGCCCGGCGCATGAGCGACCTGATGGATGAGTACCTTTCGCTGGACCGCATCGAGGGCACTACCAAAGCCATGAACCTGACCCCCTGCGATATAAGCGAAGTGGTGGCTGGCGTGGTTGCCGAGTGGCCTGCGCATTTGATTGAGCTGACTGCGACGGCAGTGCCTCTGACCTTGCCATGCGACTGGAAGTTGTTGCAAGTGGCACTGCGCAACCTGATCAGCAATGGCTTGCGCCATTCACCACCGGGCGAATCTTTGCGTCTGTGGGTGCACGGTCAGCCCGGCGGCGGTGTTTCGATTGAAATCAACGACACCGGCAGCGGCATCCCCGAGGATGAGCTGGCGCGTGTGTTTCAGAAGTATTTTCGCGGTCGCGGTGCGCTGGGCAAACCCGGTGCCGGGCTGGGGCTCTACTTGGTGGAGCGTATTGCGAAACTGCACGGTGGCAGCGTCAGCGTACACAGTGAGTCGGGCCAGGGCAGCACCTTTGTGCTGACGCTGCCGGGGCAGCAAAGTTTGACGCGGCGCAGCACTGATCGTGTTGAAAAGCCGGCCGTTGCCGGGTAAGGGTCAGCAACAGACACTTGTAGCCTGGGCGCAAAAATCAGCCGCGGCACTGCGCGGCGCAGTCTCATTCCATCTGGAATCTTCGTTCCATCCCGCTGAAGCCTTTGTCAGTTGGTACGCTGCGCCATAGACTG
>CAYHDD010000423.1:0-3750 GCA_964355195.1 uncultured Rhodoferax sp.
TTTGCCACCGCTCGGTGATATCGGTGTGGGTGACGACCACCGCATGGTTGTCCAGATTGAGTGGTGTCACCGTCATGGAAAACCAGCGTTGCTGCGTCGGTGAATGGCAAGGATATTCAAGCTGAAAGATTGGCGCGCTGCCCTGGATCACGCGCAAGATGCCGTGCCGGGCCAGTGTGGCACCTTCGTCGGCATCGAGGTTGTTGGCTGACTGGCAAATGTCCAGGTAATTGGTGCCAACGGCGGTGTGGCTGGCGGGTACGCCAGGTGTTGCGCTGTTGTCCAGCGCAAAGTTGCGCCACGCCGCATTGACCGCCAGGATGACGCCGGTGGGATCAAGTACCGCAACTTGTGAAGGCACCGAGTCCAGGATGGCATTGGTGAACTGCTGGCTTGCCTGACGCACCGCTTCGGTTTGGATGCGTTCGCTGATGTCGTTTAACACAATCCGGATCACTGCTGCGCCGTCGTCAGCGGTGGCAGCAATGGCTTGCAGCTTGACCCACACGGCATCGCCGTCGGGCTTGCGGATACGCAGTTCGCAGGACTGCACGCCGCCACCGGTAAGCGTGCGCCGGCACATCAGGTAATAGCGGTCGGCATCGGGGTCGAACAGAAAGCCGGGAATGACTTTGCCGATGACATCGGCACGGGGCACACCCAGCATCGCCGCAGTGGTGAGGTTGGCTTGCAGGATCACGGCCTTCTCACTAACGGTGACATAGCCCACCGGGGCCAGGTCGTAGAAGTCGAAATAGCGTGCTTGTGCCGTGGCCAGGGCTGCCTGGGTGCGGCGCAACTCCTCGTTTTGCATCTCCAGTTCAACCTGGTGCAAGAGCAGGTTGTGCAGCACTTCGCGCATCGCCTGGGGCGACCAGTCTGAGACTTCACCCGTTGTGGCAGCAGCGGCTTGTTCGTTCGCCTTCATTTGCGCCCGCCACAGCAGGTCAGAGGCCGCCGGTTGTGCCGGGTCAGTCCCGCTGGGGGGGGGGGGCGTGTGGGTGCCCATGGGCACATCTGCGGGGTGTTGCTGCTGGCTGCTCATCGGGCAATTGGTGATGACTTCGTTTGAGCGATCATAGCGGTGAAAAATGCAGTGTAGCTCTTGCCTCTGTCTACCGTGCCCGCGTTGCAATTGCGTGGCTCATGCGCAAGATTTGCATCAGCTTCCCAGATTCGGGGACAGACTACCCAGGACATCGGACATCACTCCGACCGCCAGAGCAGGGTCACGGCGCTGCCGGGGGGCTCTGGCCGAATGCGGTGAGGCGGCCAGCCTACCATCGAGCGCAGACATGGAAGAGCGGCGCAGAACTTATGCAAAAACTCACGGCACCCGCAGTGTGAGGTGCAAGAAGTCCAGCCCGGCGAAGCGTTGAAAGTCGCTGTCAAAAGAAACTAGGCGGGCGTTGACAGCCAGCGCAAAAGCCGCCAGGTAGGCATCGGTCCAGAGGCGATTGGGAAAGTCGGCGGTGAATGTCAGTGCAGCCAGATGCTGCTCCAGGTTGATCGGCTCTGCGAGAAATTTCACTTGTGCCGTCGCCCTGTAGCGCTGGTAAATATCCCAAGCCTCGCTACTTGTCAAAGTGCGGCTGAGCACACCTGGTTGCGTACTCAAGCGCAGCAAACCCAGCATCGTGATGCGGCAAAACGCCACTTGGCCAACGCGCTGCCGATTCCAGTAATCAAGCGCCGCCACGTGGTGCATATGGTTTTCGTCCACCAATGCAAGCCAGACGTTGATGTCGGCAATATCCATCACTTGGACGCGACGGATTGTTGCAACACCCTGTCGTATTGCGCCAGGTCCTCGTCGTCAAGGATGGCATGGAGTTGCGCGTTGGTGAGCGCGGGCGCCAGCGGGCTGCCCGGCAGACGCTCAATCGCCACGGGCGGCGGGCTCGGCTGCTGCACCGACATGGGTGCAGTCACCCCAGCGGCAAGGCCGCGCTCAATCAATTGGGTGACGAGTTCTTTGAGTTTGAGGCCGCTAAGTGCGGCGTGGGATTTGAGCTGGCGGAAAGTCTCATCGGGGAGGTCAAGGGTGGTACGCATATAAACACCTTTACATCAAAACATCAATCATACAAGACTGATTCAAAGTGTTCAATCAAGTCAACGCCCAAGTCGCCGTTGAGAATGCCCCGCCAGCTCGCGCCGCTCCTTGCGCGCGGTCCAGTGTGTGCCCTCACAACCGGAATACAGCTTAAACTGCGAGGAACCTTTCTACGAGTTTGACCCAGTAGCTGGCAGCAATCGGCAAACAGGCATCGTTGAAATCGTAGCCGGCGTTGTGGACCATGCAGCCGCCGCTGCCGTGGGAATCACCGACGCCATTGCCAATCACGAGGTAGCAGCCCGGGCACTCCGCCAGCATGAAAGAAAAGTCTTCGCTGCCCGTCAGAGGCTGTAGATCCGGGATCAGCCCATCCTCACCCAGCCAGTCGAGCGCCACCTGGCGTGCAAAGGCGGTGGGGCCGTCATCGTTGATCAAGGCCGGATAGCGCCATTGGTAGTCAATCGTGGCTTGGCAGTTCAGCGTGCTGGCCTGTGCATGCACGAGTTCGGTGATGCGATCCTTCAACTGCTGGCGCACCTTCGGGTTGTAGCTGCGCACCGTCAGGCGCATGTCTACAGCGTCGGGAATGACGTTGGCGGCGTTGCCTGCATGGATGGCACCGACGCTGATGACGGCCATTTCACGCGGGTCAACGTTGCGCGACACAATGCTTTGCAGTGCCACGATGATGTGCGCGGACGCCAGCACGGGGTCGGTCGACAGATGCGGCGCCGAGCCATGGCCGCCACGCCCGGTGATCGTGACATTGACGGTGTCGGATGAAGCCATGAAGGGTCCTGCTTTGAAACCGAACTGTCCCATCGGAAAACCAGGTATGTTGTGCAGCGCAAAGATCGCGTCGCAGGGAAACAGCTTGAAGAGACCATCCTTCACCATCTCGCGCCCACCGCCCAGACCTTCTTCAGCCGGTTGAAAGATCAGGTTCAGGCTGCCGTCGAATTGGCGCGTCTCGGCCAAATGCCTGGCGGCCGCCAGCAGCGTTGCCGTGTGGCCATCATGACCACAGGCGTGCATCTTGCCGGCGTGCTGGCTGGCATACGGCAAGCCGGTGTTTTCGTGAATGGGCAAGGCGTCCATGTCAGCGCGCAGCCCGATCGAGCGGGCGCTGTTGCCAGCCTTCAAAGTTCCCACGACACCGGTGCCGCCCAAGCCCTGATGCACGTCGTAGCCCCATTCGGTCAGGCGCTCGGCCACCAGGGTGCCCGTGGCAAGCTCTTCAAAGGCCAATTCGGGATGTGCATGAATGTGGTGACGCAGCGCCACCATCTCACGTTCGATGCTGCGGATACCGGGAATAACCATGTCCATTGGGGATGCTTTCGTAGGTTAGTAAAAAGCCGTTGGGCAGATTCTCCACGAATTGAAGAGTCCGTGTCTCCCCGAGGAAATGGGCGATTGCCGAGCGTGACGGCGCTTTCGCCGAAAATGGTGACACACACCTTGGCGATTGATCCAGCGGTGAACATGAGAAACCGGTCCACCATCCAATGCAGCAGGCAGCAGTCATTCCATCAGGCCGCACCACCGGCTTGCTACTCGCGTGCATCGGTGCCATCGCCTTCAGCGGCAAGGCGATCATCGTCAAGCTGGCCTACCGCCATGGGGTGGACGCGGTCACGCTGATCATGTACCGCATGCTGTTTGCGTTTCCGATCTTTGCGCTGATGGCC
>CAYHDD010000424.1:0-3733 GCA_964355195.1 uncultured Rhodoferax sp.
ACCAGAAGACACCGAATTGTCCCGGTCTGCTACTTCAACCCCAGCGGGTCCTCCATCTTGCCGTCGCCGATCACTTGCCCGATCTTGAAGATTCCGCTGATGCGCAGCGCAGGCTGGCCGTCGGCACTGATCAGGCCCTGACCAAACAACAGGTTGCGCGTGCTGCGCAGAATGTCGGCCTCACCCTGCACCCAGGCCCCCAACGGAGCGGCACCCATGTAGTCGATTTGCAGACTGATGGTCGGCAGGAATCTGCGCTCCGCCTGGGTCTGGTACATGGCAGCACAGGGCATCAGCATGTCGGCGAGAGACGCCAGCATACCGCCGTGACACATGCCGAGCGGGTTGGTGTGGCGCCGTTCGACGCGAAAGCCCAGCAGCACCCGCTCACCAGTCCACTTGGCGTAGAACGGTCCATTGTGGGAAATGAAAGGGCCGCCAAATTTGACCGGGCGAAATCCCTCGGGAATAGTGACCGCAGGCTCACTGCCCAGGTCGTCGAAGTCGGCTGTGTGCAGGCTGTGTTTCATGGGCACCATTGTCGCGCCACACGCAGCTCAGCGCCACAGGGCGTTCATGGAGCGCACGAACCCGGGAGCCAAGGACGCTGACAACTCAGGTCCACTGCAACGCTTTTGCCCGGCCACAAAGACTTCGGAAAACCGCGCATCCGGACTGGAAAAAACCAGAGCATCGAGCAGACAGTCCGCTGGCACGCCGAGCAACGCGCTCGACTGTTCGTCCAGCACAAGAAAATCGGCGCGGTTCCCGACCTTGATACCTCCCAGCGTCCGGCCGCTGGCCGTGCGCCCACCCGCCAGCGCCGACTCAAACAGGGCCGCTGCGCTGCTGTCGCTGACGGCGCCCTGCGCTGCCACGTTGCGCCGACGCTGCATGAAGCGCTGCGAATACTCCAGCAGGCGCAATTCTTCCGTCCAACGGCGTGTGACGTGGCTGTCGGAGCCGATCGACCATTGACCGGCGCACGCCGCGTAGCCTGAAAAGTCGAAAACACCATCCCCCAAATTGGCCTCGGTGCTGGGGCAGATGACGATGCTGGCGCCACTCTGCTGCACGCCTTGCAGTTCCTGTAGCGTGGTGTGGGTCGCGTGCACGAGGTTCCATTGGGAGTTGAGCGCCACATTCGATAGCAGGTGTTCAATCGGACGCTGCCCGGTGGCGCTCAGGCAATCTTGAACTTCCTGGGTTTGCTCGGCAATGTGGATGTGAATCGGCTCGCCAGCGGCGGCGACGACAGCACTGGTTTCCCTGATGGCGGCCATGTCGGCTGCACGCAAGGAGTGCAAGGCGACGCCGACGTTGAAGTTCGGCGCCTGGTCCCCCTGGCGCTGCAGGCCCTCGCGCAGGCGCAGGACGCTGTCGGGGGTCGATGCAAAACGACGTTGATCTTCACGCAAGCCAGCGGCACCGAAGCCAGAACGCATGTACAAAGTGGGCAACAGCGTCAAGCCGATTCCTACCTTCTGCGCCGCACGCACCAGTGCCAGTGACATCTCCAGCGGGTCGGCGTCGGGGGCGCCGTCAACCGCGTTGTGCACGTAGTGAAACTCGCAGACCTGGGTGTAGCCTGCCTCCAGCAACTCGGCGTACAGAAAGCTGGCTATCGCCTCCAGTTGATCGGGGCTGATGCGCCGCGCCACGGAGTACATGCGGTCGCGCCAGCTCCAGAAGTCGTCACTCGAAGCCGCGCCACGGCGCTCACTCAAACCCGCGATGGCGCGCTGAAAGGCATGGCTGTGGGCGTTGACCAGACCCGGCAGTACGGCGCCCTTCAATACCTCGACATTGGCGCGCTCGGCCGGTGTGCAATCGGGCTGCACCCGAGCCCAGCGGCCCGCCGCATCGACCGACAGCAGCACATCCCTGGCCCACGCGCCATCAATCCAGGCTTGGGCGGCAAAGTAGCTTTTTGATTCAGTTGTCATACAGGGCTCGGCAAGCTGCCTGGGCGGCGCTCAGCATGGCTTTCAGCGTGGGTTGGATCGGCGCTGCCAACAGCGGGTCGAAATCGAAGCGCTCGTCTTCATGCATGTAGACGTAGCGGGACATCTCCAGCTGCACGGCCTGCACACCCGCTTGAGGAGCTCCGTAATGCCGCGTGATGTAGCCGCCCTTGAAGCGGCCATTGAGCACGTGGCTAACCTGCGGGTTGTCCGCACAGGCGGCTACCACGGCGGCGGTGATCGATGCGTCGGCGGCGGCGCCGTTAGCGCTGCCAATGTTCAGCCCCGGCAGCGCGCCCTCGAACAGCCACGGCAGTTGCGAGCGAATGCTGTGCGCGTCCCACAGCAAAGCGTAGCCATGCTGGGCCTTGATGCGCTCTAGTTCAGACGCCAACGCCGTGTGATAGGGTTGCCAATAGTGTTCTCGGCGGCGCGCACGTTCATCGGGTCCGGGCTCGCAACCCGGCTGGTAGAGCGCGTCGCCCGAAAAGAAGCGCGTCGGACAAAGCTCGGTGTTCGAGGCACCGGGGTACATCGGCGCATCGTCCGGCGGCCGGTTCAGGTCGATCACATAGCGCGAGTAGCGTGGCTTGATGACACTGGCGCCCAGTTCGGGCAGGAAGTTGTACAGCAGATCCAGATGCCAGTCGGTATCTTCCACCGCCAGCGCACGCGGCGCGTAGGCACGTTGCAGGTCGTTTGGTATGTCGGTCCCGATGTGGGGCATGCTGACCAGCAGCGGCGAGCTGCCGCGATGGAGTGAATAGCTCATCGTGTTTCGCCTTGGATGACAGTTTGACGACAGGGATTAGCGCCCAGCGCATAACTCAGTTGCGCCGGACGCTGCACATCCCAGAGAACAAAATCGGCGCGCAAGCCCGATGCCAGCACCCCGCGGTCGCGCAGGCCGAGCGCTTGCGCGGCGTTGCGCGTGACACCGGCCAGTGCCTCCAGCGGCGTCAGCGCGAACAGCGTGCACGCCATGTTGAGCATCAGAAGCAGTGAACTACAGGGCGAAGTGCCGGGGTTGCAATCGGTAGCAATGGCGATGGGCACCTGGCGGCGCCGCAGCAGGTCGACCGGCGGCAACCTGGTTTCGCGCAAAAAGTAGAAGGCCCCCGGCAACAGCACAGCCACTGTCCCCGCGCGCGCCATTGCCTGCGCGCCCGCCTCTGACAACCATTCGAGGTGATCGCAGCTGAGGGCCGAAAAACCGGCTGCCATTTCGGCGCCGCCACTGTCGCTCAGCTGTTCGGCGTGCAATTTGACCGGCAAACCGAGTTGGCGCGCCGCCTCGAAAACACGCCGCGTCTGCGCCACGCTGAAGCCGATGTGCTCACAAAAAGCATCCACCGCATCGACCAGGCCCTCAGCGCGCAGGATCGCCAGCATGCGCAGCACTTCGTCAACATAGTCGTCACTGCGGCCGGCAAATTCAGGCGGCACGGCATGCGCACCCAGAAACGTCGTGCGAACCGACACCGCGTTCTCACGCCCCAACTCGCGCGCCACTTGCAGCAGCTTGCGTTCGTGCTCCAACGCCAGGCCGTAACCGGACTTGATCTCCAGTGTGGTCACGCCCTCGGCCAGCAACTGCTGCAAGCGCAACTGGCTTTGCGCTTGCAGCTCGGCGTGGCTGGCATCGCGACTGGCACGCACCGTCGAGACAATGCCGCCGCCCTGGCGTGCAATGTCCTGGTAGGAGGCGCCGTTCAAGCGCAGCTCGAACTCATGCGAGCGCTCGCCACCGTAAACCAGATGGCTGTGGC
>CAYHDD010000425.1:0-3730 GCA_964355195.1 uncultured Rhodoferax sp.
GGTCGGCGTGAAAACGCCGCCGTAGATGCCCCCCAGAATAATGACCGGCATCAGCAGTGCCCAGCCGGCTTGCAGGCTGGCATTGCTGAAGCTCAAACGACCGTCACCGGCACTCTTGCCGCATCCCTTGAACTTGCACTGCATGCAGACGAATAGAATCAACGCACCGCCAATCAGGACGCCGGGTCCAAAGCCGGAAATGAACAGCTCGCCTATCGAGACCTCGGCGCTGACGCCGTACAAGATCATTGGGATTGAAGGCGGGATGATGACCCCCAGCTCGGCGCTGCTGGCTTGCAGCGCGGCGGCATAAGTGATCGGGTAACCATGCTTGATCAGCGCTGGGATCAGCACCGTGCCGATGGCGAAGGTGGTGGCCACAGACGAGCCCGAAACGGCACCGAAAATCATGCAGGTCAGCACGCAAGTCATTGGCAAGCCACCCTGCACACCGCCAACAATGCTTTTGGCAAACTCTACCAGGCGCCTCGAAATGCCGCCGGTCTCCATGATGTTGCCAGCCAGAATGAAGAAGGGAATCGCCGCCAGGGGGAAACGATTGATTGCGTTGAACATTTCCTTGACGGAAATCAGCATGTGCGCTTCGCTCGCCTGCATGCCCAGAATCGACGCCAGACCGATGGAGACGGCGACCGAGACGGTGAGTGCAAAGCACAGCACCATGGTCGTCAACATGACGATGGTCATAAGGATGCACCCCCACGTTTGCTCACTGCGTGTAGCGCTCTTCCCCCCGAGGGGGCGTTGCCTTGCTTGGGGCGGCCCGGCGCGGCGGCGCTCATTGAGCTGTCTCCAATTCCTGACGCTGCGGATCCATCAAGTTGCCAATGATGGCAATGACCGAAAAGACGCCACCCACCGGCATTGCGAGGTAGGCCCAGAACATGGTCACATCTTCCAGACCGATCACGGTTTGAACCCGACCGCGCTGGGCATAGTCCCAACCCCACCAGATGATGATGAGTATGAGGGTGAGTGCCGCTGAACTGACCATCCAGTCCAGCATGCGTTTGACCTTGGGGCCACTCCAGCGGTAGACCACGTCGACGCTGACCATGGCGCCGACGCGAAAAGCCGCCGGGATGCCCATGAACACCATCCAGATCAGGCTAAAGCGGATCAGGACCTCGGTCCATTCAGCGGGTGCCTCAACGATGAATCGCATGACGATCTGGAACATGCCCAGCGCCGCGGCCAGCGCCATCATGGCGCAGGCCACCAGGATGGCAAAACCCGTGCTGTAGTGTTCCACTTTGAGAAAAACATTCTTCATGCGCTGTCCGGTGAACTTGTAAATGACAACGCCCGTCGCGGTCCATCGACGGGCGTTTCGGCTACCCTGGGTAGCTCTACTTGAAGTTGCGAATCTTGTCGATATTGGCCTTGCCGAACTGCTTTTCAAACTCGGCATTCACGGGGCCCAGTGCGGCAACGAACTTGGCTTTGTCCAGGGTATCAACAACGCTCATGCCTTTGGCGCGCAAATCGGCGACACCGCTGGCGTCATCGGCATCAACGCGGGCGCGGTTGGCTTTGGCGGCTTCCTTCGCAGCCTCCAGGAAGGCTTGTTTGTCGGCGGCACTGAGTTTGTCAAAAGCGGCCTTGTTCATCAGGAACACGCAGGGTGAATAGACGTGGCCGGTCAGGCTCAGGTGTTTCTGCACCTGGTCAAACTTGGCCGACATGATGACGGAGAGCGGGTTTTCCTGGCCATCCACGGTGCCTTGCTGCAAGGCGGTGAAAACTTCCGGGAAGGCCATCGGTGTGGTGATGATGCCAAAGCCCTTGTACGCCGCCACGTGGACCGGGTTTTCCATCGTGCGCATTTTCAGACCCTTGAGATCTTCGGGGGCGTTCACCGCGCGCTTGCTGTTGGTCATGTGACGGAAACCATTTTCGGCCCAGGCCAAAGCCTTGAAGCCCTTGGCGTCAAACTTGACCAGCATTTCCTGGCCGATGGCGCCGTCCAGCACGGCACGTGCATGGGCCTTGTCGCGGAACAGGAAGGGGATGTCCAGAATCTTGGCGTCCGGCACAAAGTTCGGGATCGGGCCAGTCGAGGTGAAGGTCAGCTCTTGAGTGCCCAACTGGACCGCTTCGACCGACTCGCGCTCACCGCCGAGCGAGCCGTTGTAAAAAGTCTGTACCTTGTAACGGCCACCGGTCCGTTTTTCAACTTCCTTGGCGAAGGTGTCAATGCCCACGCCCTGGTGTGAATTCTGCGACGTCGAAATGCTGATTTTCATGGTCGTCTGCGCACTGGCCGAGGCGACAAAGCCGACTGCCATGGACAGACAGACAAACAACTTGGTAAGTTTCATTGGGGTCTCCGAGTAATTATGATCAACCGCTGATTATGACTAGCGACAGGCCTTCACAGCATTGGGGTTTTCGCGCACATAGTCGCGAATGACGGACTCAAAATCGGCGTCGGGCAGCAAACCCAGTTGCGCTGCACGCTTGGCACGAATCTGGGCTGGCCAGTTGGTGACGATGCTGGCGATCACAGCGTCAGGCTGCCAGTCAATCAGGTCGGCAGTGGCTGCACCGGCGACGCGCGCCAACGCCGCCGCCATTTCGGCAGGCGTTGTCCGGATCGCGGGCAAATTGAGCGCTGTGCGCGGACCCCACTCGGCGTCGCTGGTCTGCGCGGCACGCAGCAACCCGGCAACGGTGCGTGCCGGTGACGACAGGGCGACTGCGGTGTCGGCAGTTACCGGACATACGGCACCTTGTCCCGCCAATGGCTCGCGGATCATGCCGCTCAAGAAGCTTGAGGCAGCGCCGTTGGGTAGGCCGGGCCGTACGCTGACGGTCATCAAGCGCACGTTTCGGCCCTGCACAAAGCCTTTGCGTGTGTAGTCGGCCACCAACTGTTCCCCGATGAACTTCTGGATGCCATAACTGCTTTGCGGCGTTGGCAGTGTGTTGTCTTCGATGACCGGTGGCAGCGGCTGCTCGGCGGAGTTGCCGAATACCGCCAGCGAACTGGCAAAGACCAGCATCGGGCGCGTCTTCAGCGCGCGGCAGGCATCGAGCAAGGCGCGCGTGGCGTCCAGGTTGCTGCGCATGCCGAGGTCGAAATCGGCCTCGCATTCGCCGCTGACGGCGGCGGCAAGATGAAAGACCAGCGCTGTTTGAGGTTCTACAACCGCACACGCTGCCGGGCTGACAATCAGCAACGCATTCAGATCGCCTGTCAGCGCCACGACACGCGCATCGGCGAGCAAATCAGCCGGTGGTGCGACGCGGTCGACCAGCGTGATGCGCGTGATGGGTGCAGGCGTCGCGCCGGCCAGCGCCAATTGCTCCAGGGCGAGCAGGCTGCGCGCCAGACGCGCGCCCAAAAAGCCGGCGCCGCCGGTGATGACGATTTCCATGGTTTCTACATGCCCGCGTAGTTGGGTCCACCGCCGCCTTCGGGTGTGATCCAGACGATGTTTTGGGTCGGGTCTTTGATGTCGCAGGTCTTGCAGTGAACACAGTTGGCGGCGTTGATCTGCAACTTGTCGCTGCCATCGTCCGCCCTGATGAACTCGTAGACCCCGGCCGGGCAATAACGTGCCTCAGGACCGGCGTACTTGGCCAGGTTGATGGCGACCGGCACGCTAGCGTCTAGGAGTGTCAGGTGCGCCGGTTGATTCTCTTCATGGTTGGCGCTGCTGATGTAGACGCTGGAGAGACGGTCAAAAGTCAGCTTGCCGTCCGG
>CAYHDD010000426.1:0-3728 GCA_964355195.1 uncultured Rhodoferax sp.
GATGTTATGGTGCCTTTCGATCTTTGTGGTAGCGATGTATTTCTTCACTTCATGAACCCTTTCTTCCAGCAGCTCAAACGACGGAGTCCACAAATTGATGGCTAAGACACATCGCTGGCGGCAAACGGCGATCGCAGTGGCGACGTTGTCGGGCTTGTGGGCTTCAAGCGCCCTGGCGCTTTCCCTGGGTCGCATCACCGTCCAGTCCGCTCTGGGTGAACCGCTGCGCGCCGAAGTGGATGTATTGGACATCAACGCTGACGAAGCGGGTTCGCTGAGGACGATCGTTGCCATGCCTGAAAGCTTCAAGGCTGCTGGTCTGGAGTACAACCCAGCCATGGCAAATCTGCAGGCTAGTCTTCAACGGCGTGCCGATGGCCGTGCCTATATCCGCTTGGTCGGTGACCGCGCCATCAGCGAACCCTTTGTCGACATGATTCTGGAGACCAGTTGGGCCAGTGGCCGTATCGTGCGCGAATACACATTGCTGTTTGATCCGCCCAGTCTGAAGGCGGCCAGTGCGCCAGTGCCCATCCCGGCGATCAGCGGCCCATCACCTGTAGTGAGCCGACCGAGCGCTGCTACCGCAACGTCGACAGCGCCAGCGTCCCCACCGCCGACATCAAGATCGCCCCGCCCTTCCGAGCCTGCCAAGGCTGTCAGCAAGGCGCCAACTCCGCACGCTGCCAATAGCGGCTCATCAGAGAAGAGCAGGCAGGTGACCGTGAAACCGGGTCAGACCGCCAGCAAGATCGCGGCCGCCGTTCGGCAGGACACCCATGTATCGCTCGACCAGATGTTGGTCGCCATGCTGCGCGGCAATCCAGGCGCCTTCGCCGGTGGCAACGTCAACCGCATCAAGGCGGGCTCGATTGTCAATATCCCGTCGACCGAGCAAGCCCTTGCAACGCCCGCGCCGCAAGCCAATCAGATCATCGTGGCACAAAGCCGAGACTTCAACGATTTTCGCCGCAAACTCGCCTCTGATGCGCCGGACACCGCCTTGCTGTCAACCGACCGCCTCACGAGTGGGCCGGTGCAGGCTCGAGTCGATGACAAGAAGCCAGTCGCGACCGCACCCGATAAGCTGACCCTGTCCGGCGGAGCGGTCCAGTCCCGGATGGCAGAGGACCAGTTGACCAGGGAGCGCAGCGCGCGCGACTTAGCCAACCGGTCGGCTGAGATCTCCAAGAACATCAGTGATCTCGACAAACTCGGCACGGCACCCAGCGTTACAGCCAGTGCCGCTCCAGCCGCATCTGCAGCAGGCGCCGTGGTCGCGAGCCCTGCGCCAGTGGTCGCGTCGGCGCCTGTCGCGAGTGCCTCCATGGCGGTTAAACGCGCACCGCCGCCCGCTGCACATCAGCCACTTGAAACCGGACTTTTGGACAGCTTGGCTGACAATCCTTTGGCACCGGTTGGCGCCGTCGCTTTGGTTGCGGTCTTGGCCTTTTTTGGAATCTACCGTGCCCGCCGCCGCAAAGACGCCTCCGCGCTCGACAGTGTGCTGGCCGAGAGACCCAGGCATCCCGCTGACACCTATTTTGCCGAAAGTGGGGGGCAGAATGTCGACACAGCCCTCAACAACGCGGCCGGACCTTCATCGACCTATGCACCGAGCCAACTCGGCGGTGTGGATGATGTTGACCCGGTTGCTGAAGCCGAGGTCTATCTGGCCTACGGCCGTGATCTGCAGGCCGAGGAAATCCTCAAGGACGCCATGCGCGTCAGTCCGGAGCGCCTGACTGTTCATCTGAAACTGCTTGAACTCTTCGCCAAGCGCCGCGACGTCAAGTCGTTTGCGCATGTGGCGAAGAAGGCATACCGCCTGACGGACGGCGAAGGCAGCGAATGGGACCGCATTCGTAAGATGGGTCAAAGCATTGATCCTGACCACCCGATGTACGAGACCGGCTGGCGCGCAGCTGAGGGCGCCGTGGATGCACCGTCAGCCCCGGCGCCGCTGGAAAGCAGCCCGCCGACGGCAAGCCAAGGCGGTCCGCCCACTGACTTTGACCTTGACCTTGATTTTTCACTGGACGACGAGCACAGTGCAGCGATTCAGGAGACCAGCGCCAGCGTTGCCGAAACAAGCCCCTCCGCGCTGGACTCCGCAGATGGCATGGCCAAGCATCAACCTGAGCCCGGCATACCCTCCAGTCTCCTCGGTCCGCTCGAATTTGACCTCGGTTCCTTGTCGCTGGAGTTGGAGGACAGTGTACCGTCGGACTCTATCGACCTCATGGAAGACAAAGACGATCCGCTCGTCACCAAGCTAGCCCTGGCGCGCGAATTCATTGCCCTGGGAGATGACGCTGGAGCACGCACGTTGTTGAACGAAGTCATTGCAGAATCATCGGGCGAGCTCAAACTCTCGGCGCAAAGTGCCCTGGGGATGCTCACGCCAATTTGATCCCGACGTGAGGTTGGCTCTCGGCATCAGCTACAACGGTCAGGCCTACCAGGGCTGGCAGAGCCAACTCTCGGGTCAAACGGTTCAGGACCGACTCGAAGCAGCCCTCAGCAAATTCAGTGCAAGCAAGGTATCCACTCTGTGTGCGGGCCGCACTGACACCGGTGTGCACGCTCTCATGCAGGTGGTTCATTTCGACACCCTACTGGCAGCACGCACGCCTTCCTCGTGGGTGCGTGGCACCAACGCGCTGCTGCCACCTGACATCGCGGTGCAGTGGGCGCATCCGGTCCCCGATGCGTTCCATTGCCGTGCCAACGCCCTCTCGCGCAGATACACCTATGTTCTGCTGGATTCACCCGTACGCCCCAGCATCGACCAAGGCCGGGTCGGTTGGGTCTTTCGCCCACTGGACCTGTCGCTGATGCAAAGTGCCGCCGCCCATCTGATCGGGGAGCATGATTTCACGTCCTTTCGAGCCGCTGCCTGTCAAGCCGTGTCACCGGTGAAAACACTGTCGGTCATTGACATCTCCAAGCGCGGTTACTACTGGCGCTTTGACTTTGAGGCGAGTGCCTTTTTGCATCACATGATTCGCAACATCATGGGTTGTCTGATCGTCATCGGCCAGGGACGACAGACGCCGGACTGGTTGCTACACGTCCTGCAGGCGCACAGCCGCAAAGCCGCCGCACCAACCTTTTCACCCCAGGGGCTGTATTTTTTGGGTCCCCGCTACGCCGATCATTGGGGGCTACCCAACCACACTGCCGCCTTTGACACTCTGCCATGAAACTAGCGCCCTCGACTCGAATCAAGATTTGCGGTTTGACCCGCGAGGCTGATCTGGACGCCGCTGTCGCGGCCGGCGCTGACGCCGTCGGCTTTGTCTTGTACGCCAAGAGCCCGCGCTCGGTGTCAGTGCAACGAGCGGCCGAACTGAGTCGTCGACTGCCTCCGTTCGTGACCCCCGTGCTGCTGTTTGTCAATGAAACACCGGACACCATTCGAGCCGCCTGCGACGCCATACCTGGTGCCGTGCTCCAGTTTCATGGCGACGAGACACCGGGCCAATGCCTGGCCGCAACCGGGTTTGGCAAGCGCGCCTTTCTGCGCGCCGCACGCATCCCGCCAGACGAGATCGACGCTCATTTTGATCTCGTAAAATACGCATTCGATTATTCAGCCGCCCAGGCTATTGTGCTCGACGCTCAGGTTGAAGGCTATGGCGGCGCCGGACAAACATTCAATTGGTCACTTATTGTTGCCGTCATCGAGGATATCACGCAGGCGAAGCTCGCCGAGGAGCGCCTGC
>CAYHDD010000427.1:0-3720 GCA_964355195.1 uncultured Rhodoferax sp.
TTGTCATCAATTTTCCTTGGTTTGTTAAAGGTTCTTCTTCGTATAGCGACGACTTGTCTTGAGCTCCCGACAGCAATTGAGCCCTCCCGTTCTCTAATCGCTAACTCTTGTGTTTTATTGCAACCAATGAAAGCAACAAGTGACCTACATCAAGTAAACCAAAGTGACTGTTCGGAAACCTTGAGACCGTTGGATTTTGTGCAAACGACTGAATTCGAGGACTGCCTGGCCCCCTGCAAACACCAATGGAATGCACAGGCGTCCCCGCGTAGGATGTACCACCAAGCACCAAATTCGCCCAAAGATGAACTCCCCAGAACTGATTGCAAAACTTGCCCTCGGGAACGTCATCTCCAAAGAGCTTGCCGACAGAATGCTCGGCGTAGTCGACGACACCGCGAGGGTTGCCAGCACTAGTCGGCTGCCAGTTCCTTTGGGTGTTCATGCGTCTGACCTCTTGGGACCAAAATGCGCGACTGGGAACGCCACCTCTGGTTGACCATCCTCGGCCCTCTCCTCTGGGCTGAAGGCAAGTATGTTCGCCATGTCACGCCCCAGTTGCCAGAACCGCCTGGCGCAAGGGAAGGCACCACCGGGCAAGGACCACTACTTCGACTCTTGATAGCCGGCGATTCAGCTGCGGCTGGAGTAGGCGCCTCATCTCAAGATGATGCCCTGTCCGGCCGGCTGGTTGGCTACTTGCGCCTCCACTTCACCGTCGAGTGGCAGTTGCGTGCAATCAATGGGCTGGATTCCCCCGGACTGATACAGCTGCTTCAGGAAGCACCGGCGGACCATTTTGACGTGGTTCTCGTGTCTATTGGCGTCAACGACGTGACCAGCCTGCGCTCACCATCGCAATGGCTGCAGTGGCAGGACAAACTGGCCAACGTCATTCAATCGCGCTTTGAGCCACAGTTGCTGATACACAGTGCCATCCCCCCAATGCATGGTTTCACCGCCCTGCCCCAACCACTGCGGTGGTTCATGGGTCGATGGGCCATTGAGATGAATCGACGGCTCGATGCGAGGCTGTCTGGTAAGTCGGAGCGAATACTGCACTGGCCGTTTCGAGAGGCTGCGGCAGAAGGATTGGCAGCAGATGGATTTCATCCGGGTCCTGTTGCGTATGACATTTGGGCAGCAGGATTGAGCAGTGTCATTCGGTTGAATCAGATGAACCGGCTACATTGACACTGACGCCTTCGGGCTATGATTATTCTCTACTCAGACAGGGCCATCCATCGTGCAATCCCTCAAGTCACGCATTCTGTACCACCTCGTCAGGTACCAATTGGCAAAGCTGGCCCGACTGAATCTTCCGCTGCCGGAATTTCGATTGGCCCGCGAGGCCGCCGCCATTCGACTCTTCAAGATGCCCGTTGGTGTTGCTGTGAAAGCCGCAGAAGTTGGACGATATCGCGGCGAGTGGCTTCGACCAGACGGCATTGAAGGAAGGGGCATGGTCCTGTATCTGCACGGTGGCGCATACACAGGAGGCTCTTGCATTACGCACCGAGCACTGGCCGCGAGGCTGGCCCAGGCCTCAAGACGCAGCGTCTATTCGCTCGACTACCGTCTGGCGCCCGAACACCCCTTTCCCGCAGCGCTTGAGGATGCAATCGCGACTTTCACGGCACTGAGCACTACCAACCCTGGTGTACCGATTGCAGTTGCTGGTGACTCAGCAGGGGCTGGACTCGCATTAGCCCTGGCAATCAGTTTGAGAGACCAGGGCATGGTCAGGCCCGCTGCGCTCGCACTGATGCCTTTGAACGACAACAAATGACCACAGTATTTCTGACTGGTGCCAGTGGATTTCTTGGGGGACACCTGCTCCGAGAATTGCGCGACACCGGATGCCAGGTCAAAGCACTATCTCGGCGAGCAGAGTCAGATGCTGCCATTGCGTCTCAGGGCGGAGTTCCAGTTCGTGCGGAGCTTGCAGACAATGCCTCGCTTCTATCTGCAATCGATGGTTGCGAGGCGGTCTTTCACGCCGCAGCGGACACAAGCATGTGGAAGCCCCAAGCGCCTGCGCAGACTGCCACCAATGTACAGGGCACAGAAAACATGCTGCGGGCTGCCGAGGCGGCAGGGGTGGCGGCCTTTGTGCATACATCGTCAGTATCAGCCTACTCGCACCTTGTGCATGACACCCTTGACGAGTCGGTCCCCCAGCGTGGAGCAGAGAGCTGGATCAACTACGAACGCACGAAACACTTGAGTGAGCAGGCGGTCAAGCGCAGCAATGTTCCTTGGATCGTGTTTCAACCGTCTCACATTCTGGGCCCCGGTGACCGCCACAACTGGGCACGCCTCATCATGATGATTGAGCGCGAGAAACTCCCCGGGATTCCGCCCGGCGTAGGCTCTTTTGCCGATGTGCGTGAGGTTGCCAGGGCCCACGTGCGCGCGTGGAGGAGGCAGAGGTTCGGTCAAACTTACCTGGTCGGCGGCGAGCACGCCAGCTTTGTAGATTTCGTACACCGGGTTGGAGCGGAATTGGGCAAAAACACACCACGCGGCGCTACTGCGGCCTGGGCGCTCATGGCCTTCGCTCGATTGACCGACTCGTGGTCACGAGTCACAGGCAAGGAACCCGATGTAACCCCCGAGGGTGCCATGCTGACTTCCCACACCCTGCGCGTGGACTCTTCCAAGGCAAAGCGGGAACTGGACTACGTCGAGACACCCTTGGACATCCTGCTGCACGACACGTTAACCTGGATGCGCCAGGAGAAGATGCTTTCAGTGCCAAGCTGACGAGATGCGGCTGTGACTTTGGTGACTCTTCATCCGGCACGTTTTTGCTGCTTGAGCCATGCGACAGTCGAACCCGAGCGACGTCGTCCCGTTCCTCAGACCGCCGGGCGGCGCGCGCTATTAGCCACGAGCGCTCGAAACATCCGCTGAAGCAGTGAGCGCGTCGAAGGACTCAGGCACACCCGAAACTACGAAGTCCCTTTCTCCAGCGGAGATTTGAAGCGTTGGACCTTGCATCATTCGTATCCCATGTGCTACATTTAGCACATGTTGGTTGTTCGCCAAACGACGGTCTATTCCTCACGGTTTGACAAACTGCGTGACCAGGCGGCGAAGATTCGCATAGACATTCGCGAGGCCAAGGCCTTGGCGCGAAAACTTTAGGAGTCCATGCATGGCGAATATTGCAACCACAGTCTGGGATCCAGCCGAACACCTCAAGACCGAGGAGGACATGGCTGCGTATCTGGAAGCGGCCCTCGAAGAAGGTGATTCCGCACTTGTCGCCGCGGCGCTGGGAGACATTGCCCGCGCCAAGGGCATGACGCAAGTTGCGCGCGATGCCGGGCTTGGTCGCGAGAGCCTGTACAAGGCCCTTTCATCCTCCGGAAATCCTGAGTTCTCGACAATCCTGAGAGTGATTCACGCCCTCCGCCTTCAACTTCACGCCCGACCAGCGCCAGGACGAAGTACTGCCTGACCCGAACCTTCCCTCACAATGGTCGTGGTAGCCGAGAGTGCGGCATGGCTCCGCGCCTCATGGTGTCAAAGGCCCACAAATCGGCGCGAACCCATACCCCACTCTCTGCGGGTGACGGTACTGGTTGGCACGGCAAGCTTCATGCTTTGGCATGCCGACGCGTAGCCCAGCCGAAGATCAGGCGCGAAGCCGGTTGCGCGCTATAGTCCGGCAAGAGCAAACGTCGGCAACAATGCCGACAACAACCCAAGATC
>CAYHDD010000428.1:0-3718 GCA_964355195.1 uncultured Rhodoferax sp.
ATGCTACCGTGCTGACCCTGCTGATTGTGTCAGTCGCCTTGCATGGCGTAATGGTCGGGTTGGGCCTGCTCTTCTTCGGCGCTGAGGGCTCGCGCACGCCGGCCTTTTCCGAGCTGAGGCTTGAGCTAGGCGGCATCCCGGTCAGCGGGCAGTCGCTGGTCGTGATGGGTGTGGCCAGTCTGCTGGTGATTTTGATGTTTCTGTTTTTTGAGCGCACGATCATCGGCAAGGCCTTGCGCGCTACTGCCATGAACCGGGTCGGCGCGCGCCTGATGGGCATTCCGACCGAGCTCTCGGGCGATCTCAGCTTTGCACTTGCGGCGCTCATTGGCGGCGTCTCTGGCCTGCTGATTGCGCCGCTGACGACCGTTTACTACGACACCGGTTTCCTGATCGGTCTGAAGGGTTTTGTGGCTGCCATCATCGGTGGCCTGACCAGTTACCCGCTGGCCCTGGCGGGGGCGCTGTTGGTCGGTTTGCTGGAGTCGTTTTCCTCGTTCTGGGCGAGCGCGTTGAAGGAGGTGATCGTCTTCACGCTGATCATTCCAGTGCTGTGGTGGCGCTCGCTCAACAGCCACCATGTCGAGGACGAGGAATGACATCCCGTCATCTCACCCTGATCGCCATCGCATTGCTCTTGCTGGCCTGGCCCTGGCTGCCTGAATTCACGGTCACGATGCTGAATTACATCGGTCTCTACGCCCTGGTCGCTCTCGGGCTGGTGATGCTGACCGGCGTCGGCGGCATGACCTCGTTCGGCCAAGCGGCCTTTGTTGGCTTGGGCGCCTATGCCACAGCCTGGTTTTGTACGGCACCGGCCGCCGCCAGTCTGTTAGGGCTGGCCAGTGGCTCGGCGTTGCTGCCTTGGGTCGGCCTGGCGGCCGGCCTGGCCCTGAGTGCGGCAGTGGCCTGGGCTTTGGGGTCGGTTACGGTACGCCTGTCGGGCCACTACCTGCCGCTGGGCACGATCGCCTGGGGCCTGAGCCTGTACTTTCTCTTCGGTAACCTGGAGTTCTTGGGCGGACACACCGGTATCGCGGGCTTGCCCGCGCTGACCCTGGCGGGCTTTGAGTTGCGATCGGTGCGCCAGCTCGGCCTCTTCACCTGGGGCGTGCTGCTGGTGACGCTCTGGGCGCTGAACAACCTGCTCGACTCGCGCGAAGGTCGCGCCATCCGATCGCTCAAGACTGGGCGTGTCATGGCTGAGAGCATGGGTGTGGATACCGCGCGCTACCGTCTCAAGGTCTTCGTGCTGGCGGCCTTGCTGGCCAGTCTGTCGGGCTGGATGTACGCCCACTTGCAGCGCTTCGTCAACCCGACACCGTTTAACCTGAACATCGGCATCGAGTATCTGTTCATGGCTGTCGTGGGCGGCACCGGTCACCTGTGGGGTGCCATCCTGGGCGCGGCCCTGATCACCTTGATGAAGCAGTACTTGCAGGACATTCTGCCGAGCCTGCTGGGGAGCAGCGGCAATTTCGAGGTGATCGTCTTCGGGCTCTTGATGCTGCTGGTTTTGCAGCGTTTCTCGGAGGGTCTGTGGCCGAGCCTGGCGGCGCGCGTCAACCGCACCCTGAAACCGACTCCGCAGGCTACATATGACGGACAGTTCGCGCTGGCCGAGCGGACCTTGCCGCCACGCGGCAGCGTGGTGCTGGCTGCCAGCGAGGTGAGCAAGCGCTTTGGAGGCCTCTTGGCCAACAACAAGGTCAACCTGGACGTCTGTGCCGGCGAAGTGCATGCACTGATCGGCCCCAATGGTGCTGGCAAGAGCACCTTTTTCAACATGATCTCCGGTGTGGACAGTCCGAGCTCGGGTAGCGTCAACCTGCTCGGCAGTGATATGCGGGGCCGCGCTGCGCGCGCTTTTGCTGCCGTTGGTTTGGGGCGCACCTTTCAGCATGTGCGTCTGCTCGGAAACCGCAGTGTGCTCGATAACGTGGCGCTGGGGGCGCACTTGCGGGGTCAGCGCGGCTGGGCCGCGTCGATGCTGCGACTGGACCGTACCGAGGAAGCCGCTTTGCTGCGCGAGGCCAAGCGCCAGATCGAGCGTTGTGGTCTGGGGCTGCAAGCGAATGAACTCTCGGCCTCGCTGGCTTTGGGGCAGCAACGCATTGTGGAGATCGCGCGCGCTCTCGCCGGTCAGCCCAGTGTGCTCTTGCTGGATGAGCCAGCGGCGGGTCTGCCCTACCAGGAGAAGCAGGCGCTGGCGCGTTTGTTGACCCAATTGCGCGAGGAGGGTCTGGCCATTCTGGTGGTCGAGCACGACATGGAGTTCGTCATGAACATCGCCGATCGCGTCACGGTGCTGGAGTTTGGTCAGGTCATCGCCCAAGGCACGCCGGCCGAAGTTCAGGTCGATCCCAAGGTGCTGGCGGCCTATCTGGGCGGTATTGAGTCGGAGCTGACAGCATGAAGCCTGCGCTGCTTGAACTCAAGCACCTGAGCGTCTGCTACGGTGTCGTGGAGGCAGTGCATCAGGTTGACCTGGTCGTTCAGCCGGGCGAAATCGTGACCGTCATCGGCCCCAACGGCGCTGGCAAGTCAACGCTGCTGTCGGCAGCCATGGGCCTGCTGCCCGGCAGCGGCGAGATTTGGCTCGATGGTGAGCTGGTCCGCCGCCCTACCGTGCACGCGTTGGTGCTGGGCGGCGCCGGTCTGGTACCCGAGCGGCGCGAATTGTTTGGTGAAATGTCGGTCGAAGACAACCTCCTGCTGGGAGGCTTCTCACGTTGGCGCCGCGGTCTGCGCGACCAAAAAGCAAGCCGGGAAGAGGTTTACGCGCATTTCCCGCGTCTGGCCGAGCGGCGCACGCAATTGGCCTCAACCCTGTCGGGCGGCGAGCGCCAGATGCTGGCGATTGGGCGTGCCCTGATGGCCAAGCCCAGGCTCTTGATGCTCGATGAGCCCTCGCTCGGTTTGGCGCCGAACATCGTGCGCGAGGTGCTGCACGTGGTGGTGGGTCTGCGCCAGCGCGGCGTCTCGATCCTGCTGGTCGAGCAGAACGCGCGTGCTGCGCTGGCGGTGTCTGACCGCGCCTATGTGCTGGAGATGGGCCGTGTCGCCCTGACGGGCAAGTCAAGTGATTTGGCCAGTGACCCGCGCATCATCGAGACTTACCTCGGCATTGGCGGGCGCAAGGCCGCCGGTTGACGGCCTTGTTGTGCCGCTTCAGATGCCTACCTGGGCATCGTGTACTGGCCCTTCATGGCCTGCACATGCTGTTGCCACACCGTGTTGTAACGTTGTTCGTCCACGACGGGTTTCTTGATCATCTTCAGGCACTGCGCCATTTGCGCTTCGGTGCTGCTCGGCTTGGAGTAGAGCTGTAGCGCGAACTTGGAGAAATCGCGCACCATGAAGTCGAAGATCTGGTCGATGAGCGCGTTATCCATGGCGTAGATCTTGGCATTTTCCAGAATCAGCTGGCCGTAGACCACCAGCGTGAACATCTCGCCCGCCGTCAGCAGGAAGTCGATGTCCTGCGCCTGGGCCTTGGTTGGTGGCGCCTTCATCGCCATTTCCTTGAACAGCCGAATCTGCTCCTTGAACACGCTCAGGTTCGGCAGGTCGAAGCTGTCGTAGGCCAGGTGGTAATCGTGAAACTGGATGCTGCCAAGCCCCTTGGTCGGGCCTTGCTGGAACAGAAAATCGTCGTTGGAGCCGTCATCGCGTCGCGCCACCTCGTGGTAGCTCTTGGGCGCAAAGAAGTAGTTGG
>CAYHDD010000429.1:0-3703 GCA_964355195.1 uncultured Rhodoferax sp.
CAGTCGTGACTCTGTTTGACCAACCGCTGACGCGCAACCTGGTTTCTGGTGCGCCTGACATGACCAGCCCGGAGAGTGCCTGGCCAGATACCTTCACCATAGGTTCGACCGCATTTCTGGGCGAGACCAGTGCCGGAAACTGGACACTCAAACTGGTCGACAAAGTGACCGGTGTGACTGCCACCTATAGCAGTCTGACGGTGCGCGCCTGGGGCTCTGCCATCACGACCGACTCACAGTACGTCTTGACCGATGAGTTTGGCGGATTGGCCACCAACCCGACGCTGACTGACACCGGCGGTATGGATACGATCAACGCGGCCGCTCTTTCCAAGGCTGTGCGGGTGGACTTGGTCGGCGGCAACAAGTCCAGTGCTGGCGCAGGCGATTTCACCATTGCAAGCGGTTCAATTATTGAAAATGCGTTCGGCGGCCTGGCGAATGACACGTTAGTGGGCAACGCGGTCAGCAATTATTTGCGCGGCAACGCGGGAAACGACACAATGAGCGGCGGTGCTGGCAACGATACGATTGACGGCGGGTCTGGCATCGACACCGCCCTGTATACCGGCACTCGTGCTGGTTTCACCTTGACCAAGACTGCGAGCGGCGTCAACCTGGTCGACAATCTGGGGCCGGAAGGAACCGACGCACTGAGCAATGTTGAACGCTTCAAATTCTCTGATGGGAGGATTGCGCTGGACGTAGGTGCCACGCAGTCCGCCGGAGGAACCGCACTTTTACTAGGTGCCGTGCTTCCCGGCAAGCTCGCCTTTGCCCCCGACAAACAAGCCCTGCTTGGTGCGGCGATTGATCTGTTTGATCAAGGTTTCAGCCTGCAAACTCTCTCTGGTGCCGTCATGCGACTACCGATCTGGGACGTATTGACCGGCAAGGCAACCCCCAACAGCACTGACATTGCCACTTACCTGCTGACCAACGTCAATGGGGCGGCACCTGATGCGACAACATTGGCCAATGCCGCGACTTCGCTCAGTAGTCAGACCGACTTCGCTACTCAAGGCAATTTCCTGTGGAATCTGGCGCAAACCAGCGCCAACCAGACGCACGTTGGGCTGGTCGGATTGGCGAGTACCGGTTTGGCTTACACCGTGTAGACAGAGCAGCCGGGCGGAGCCGGCCTTGCGCATCACCGCTCGGGATGCTACGGATACCGAACTCGACTGAACACTGGCGCCGGTACGTCAGGCCGCGATGCCTCTGATCGGCTGTAACCTGCACTAGTTCAACCCGTGCTGCGGCACCAGTTCCGCCGTGCTCACAGTCATGTTCGCAAAACCCTGCCATACTGCCAGCCGTTTGATGGAGGAAGCAAGATTCCATGTTGAAGTTCACCTGCTGCGATGCGGTTCAGCAATTTTTTAGCAACGGCCAGGCGCAGGTCTTGCGTGGCATCACGCGCGGCTACGAGCGCGAGTGCCTGCGGGTTGACGGCGCGGGTCGGCTGGCGCAAACCCCTCACCCGCTGGGGCTCGGCTCCAAGCTGACGCACCCCTGGATCACCACTGACTACTCCGAGTCGCTGCTCGAATTCATTACGCCGCCCTCGCAAGACCCGGAGTACCCGCTGCGATTCCTGCGCGACATTCACCGTTATGTGGCGGCGCAGCTTGACGGCGAAGTGATGTGGGCCAGTTCCATGCCCTGCATGCTGGGGCAGGACAAAGACATTCCGATTGCCGACTATGGCAGTTCCAACGCGGCGCGGTTCAAGTATGTGTACCGTGAGGGCTTGAGTCTGCGTTACGGGCGCAAGATGCAAGCCATCGCCGGCGCCCACTACAACTGGTCTTTGCCCGAGGACTTCTGGCGCGCCCTGAAGGATTGCTGCCGCGGTGCCGACAATTTGCAGGACTATGTGAGCGCACGCTACTTCGGCCTTGTACGCAATTTCTTGCGCTTCGGCTGGCTGGTACCCTACCTTTTTGGTGCGTCGCCGGCCCTTTGCGAATCGTTCTTGCAGGGCCAGCCGTCTGATTTGCCAGCGTTGATGCCGGGCACGCGTTTTGGCCCTTACGCCACCAGTTTGCGCATGAGTGACATCGGATACCACAATCGCGCGCAGGCGAACCTGAATGTGAGCGTCAACTCATTGGCAGAGTACACGCAGGCGCTCGAAGTGGCGATCCGCACGCCGGACCCGTTTTACGAGGAAATTGGTGTGCGCGAGGGGGAGCACTGGAAGCAGCTCAACGCCAACTTGTTACAGATCGAGAGCGAGTTCTACAGCGCCATGCGCCCAAAGCGCATTGGCAAGCTGGGTGAGCGACCAGCCAAGGCCTTGCAAAAATATGGCGTCGAGTACGTCGAGATGCGCCTCTTTGACCTGAACCCGTTCATTGACATTGGCATCGCCCCGGAGCAAAGCACGTTTGCCGACGTCTTGCTGTTGATGTGCCTGTTCCGCGACAGCCCACCGATCACCAGCCGTGAGCAAAGCGAGAACGACGAAAACAAGCGCCGCGTGGTGAACCAGGGGCGCCAACCCGGCCTGCACCTGCTGGCGCATAACCGAGAGCAGGCGTTTCGACCGCTGGCGCACGAGCTGTTTGACGACATGCAGCCGTTCGCCGAGATGCTCGATGCGGCTCACGGCGGCGCGCGCTACAGCCAAACCATGCACGCCTTGCGCCAGCGCATCGACCAGCCCGACAGCACGCCTTCGGCGCAGGTATTGGCTGGGTTGCGCGAGCATGGCGGCTTTCTGAACTACAGCCTGCACCTGTCGCAACAGCATCAGAGTGACCTGCTGGCGCAACCTCTCGATGAATTGACGCGCGCCAAGTTTGACGTCAGCGTGCAGAGTTCTCTACGGGAACAGCGGCAGATCGAAGCCCAGGAACAGGGCCCGTTTGAGGACTACGTGGAGCAGTACTTCGCCTGAGGACACCAGCCTCGAATTTGAGTTACATCAAGCATCCAGGGGTAAAGTATTGTCAATCCCGAGAGAAACGGGGTGCATCCCTTAAAATTGGGCTTCTGACTCACACCCGACAACGATTGAAAACCACACCGTCTCTCACATTTTCCAAGCTAGGTTGTAGTCGGGGTGGGCGGCAACTTTTTCGGGACGTTGACAGTGTTCTGAAAGCGGGAAGCTGGCTATACGTGGCTGGCGCCAATGGCGTAGGCAAGACCAGCTTGCTGCGCATGGTGTGCGGCTTGGCGCCGATCGAGTCGGGCCAGATTCTCTGGAGCGGTATACCCATTCATGATCAGCCCGAAGCCTACCGGAACGACCTGTGTTATCTGGGTCACCTCAACGCCTTGCAGGAATCCCTGACCGTCAATCAAAACCTTTCCTTTACAGCCGCGCTGGCCGGCAATGCCCCAAAGCCTGGGCAACTGCAACACGTGCTGGCGCATTTCGGTGTGCGCGGGCGTGGCGAGCAATTGGTGCGGCATCTCTCACAGGGGCAAAAGAGGCGCGTGGCGCTCTCGCGTCTGGCCCTGAGCCAAGCGTCCTTGTGGGTGCTGGACGAACCCTTTGTCGCCATGGACGACACCGGCGTGCGCATGCTGGCCGATCTGATTGCCACGCATTTGGGCAAAGGCGGGTTGGCGGTCTTGACCAGCCATCAGCAGGTTGACATTGGCAAGGTGCCGGCACAGTTACTGGAACTGCGTGCATGAGCGCCGCGCCGGGCCGCCCCAAGCAAGCTCGCGCCCCCGCGGGGGGCAG
>CAYHDD010000430.1:0-3681 GCA_964355195.1 uncultured Rhodoferax sp.
AATTTCTCTATTGCAGCCGTTCAGAATGGGACTTTTGACCAGGCAGGTCATCGCCCGGTTGCCAAGATCCTGCTGATTGTCTCTGGCAACTCGCTGGTTAAGCTCGCTGCTGGGCACGCCTTTCGACCATGAAGGTGACACGATTTCGGCCCTCTTCCTTGGAGCGATACATCGCGGTATCGGCCCACTTCAAGAGGTCCTCCAGGCTTTGGTGCTGCTTGTCGAACAGCACCGCGCCAATGCTGGCGCTGCAGTGGTGTTCTATGGTTTCGGAATCGGCCCCACCGGGCAGCAGGTAGGGCTGCGCCAAGGCAACGCGAATTTTTTCTGCAAGCTTGGCGGCTTGTTCCATGGCTTGGGTCTGATCACTTGTAAGGTCGCCCAGCAGCACCACAAATTCATCACCACCAATGCGCGACACGGTGTCCACGGCACGCACACAGTTGAGCAGCCGAACAGCAACCTCCATCAACACCATATCGCCATGGCCATGACCGTGCTTGTCGTTTAGTGGCTTGAAATTGTCTAGGTCAAGGTATATCAATGCACCAAAGTCGCCACTTCGCTTGCTAGTCACAATGGCTTGCGACACGCGATCAGTCAGCAAGCGACGGTTGGGCAGGTTCGTCAGCGGGTCGAAAAAGGCCAGTTGCCTTACCTGATCCTCCAACGCCTTGCGCTTGGTGACGTCCTGGATGAAACCCAGAACCCGCAGTGGTATGCCCTGTGCGCCTTTCTCGGCCCTCCCGATGGAGTGGATTACTAGTGCCGGTGATCCGTCGGCCGGGTTCATGACAAACTCGTCGTCGTATTCCCGTCCCTCGCTGATCGCGCTGCCAAGGACTTGACGAACGCGCTCATTTTGCTCAATGCAGGCCAGGAACTCATCCAGACGGTAGTCCCGGTCAATGGTTGGCAAACCAAACAGCGCCAGGCTATGGGCGGACGCCCGTATGGCATCGGTCGCAATGTCATAAACCCACGAACCGGTGCCACCGATTTGCTGCGATGCGGCCATCTGTGTTTCGCTAAGGCGCAGCTTCTCTTGGCTGTTCTTCAGGGCAACTTCTGCCAACTTGCGCTCGGTAATGTCAACACAGGAGCCGATGTAGCCCACGAACGTGCCGTTGGTATCCAGACGTGGCACGCCGGTGTCAATCAGCCAGCGATACTCACCGTCGAAGCGCTTGAGCCGGTATTCCATGCTGAATTCCTGCCGTGCGTCGAATGCACTGCCATGGGTGTCGAGGCAGCGATGCAGATCATCGGGATGGACACCTTCGGCCCAACCGCTTCCCATCTCCTGTTCCATCGATCGGCCCGTGAATTGCAGCCAGACCGTGTTGAACCAGTTGCACAGTTTGTCCTGACCGGAAATCCAGATCAAGACCGGGGCGCTATCGGCCATAAGGCGGAAGCGCTTCTCAGTTTCGCGAAGTGTTTCTTCGGCTTGCTTGCGCTCGGTGATGTCCACGAAAGACCAGATCGATTCATCGCCGCCGTGGTAAAGCTGTTCACCACTGATGTCGTACGACCCCAGTGATCCGTCCTTGCGCTGATACTGGATTTCAGTCCGAAACACCTGGCCACTTGACATCACGGGGTAGGCCGCTGCGGCAAACGCGACATAGACCTCGTCGCTTGAATAAACGATGCGGGTCGGCTGGTTCAAAAGTTCGTCCAAGGTATAGCCAAGCATGGCCGCAAAGGCACTGTTCATCCATGCGAATTTGCGACTCTTGACCTTGACGATGCCCGATATTTCGCTATTGAGAATGGCCTTTTGCTCCGCAAGCAGGCTCTCAACACGTTCTTCCATGGCCTTGCGTTCGGTGATGTCACGAATGATTCCCGTGGCGAAACGCGCCCCGGCCAGGGTCCAATGTGCCAGTGAGGCTTCAATTGGAAATTCGCTGCCATCTTTATGCAACCCTGCGAATTCGGATACCTTGCCAGCGATGCGTGGCTCGCCTCCCGACATCAAGTGATCAAAGCCGCTGAGGTGGCGGGAGCGATAGCTTTGCGGCATCAACGCAGTCAAAGCAAGCAGGAGGGCCTCGGCTTGGGTATAGCCGAATAGGGTCTCGGCGCCCTGATTCCATCCTATGATCTTTCCCGCACTGTCCACAGTAACTATGGCATCGCTGGCGGATTGAGAAATGGCGCGGTAGCGTGCCTCACTCTCATCCACTAAAGCCTGCGCCTGCTTGCGCTCAGTGATGTCAGTATGGGTGCCAATTACACGCAAGGGTTTACCAACGGCATCACGACTGACCACCAGCCCCCGGTCAAGAATCCACTTCCAACTGCCATTCTTGCAACTGACACGGTGTTCATTGGCATAGATGGGTGTCAGCCCGTCCAGATGCGCCTGCACATCGGCCATGACGTGCTCCAGATCGTCGGGATGAACCCGCTTGCTCCATTCGTACAAGCCCGTGCCGATCTCGTTTTGTCCGAAGCCAAGCATTTCTTTCCATCTGCTGCTAAAGAACACCGCGCCTTGCGGCACGTTCCAATCCCACAGACCGTCTCCGGCCCCTTCGATGGCAAACTTCCAGCGATACTCGCTTTCGATTAGCGCCGTTTCACGATTACCCAAAGTTTTCAACAGGTGATTGAAGCCGTCAACCATGTCGCCGATTTCGTCCTGGTGCGTGACAAGCAGCGCCTGGGCTGGCTGATCGGTAGTCGCATTACGTGCCAGCGTGCGTGCCGTGTTCAACATGGGTGCAAGCTGCATCCGCAACATCCACCAAGTCAGCCCGCCAGCGAGCAGGGTCAGAAGAATCGTCGCCCATAGCATGCGTTGCTGCATGTCGTACACCGGCGCAAACGCTTCAGCGGTGGGAATGACTACACCGATGAACCAGCCCGCTACCGGAATGCCCTTGGCTGAACTGAGTTCTTCCACACCTCTGGAATTGACCGACACGCCGTATCCTTCGTAACCCTGCATGTAGCGGTCGAGCAGTGTGTTACCGCCGGGCGGCGGAAGAGGCTGCATGATGCGGGTTTTATCAGTGCCAGTGATGATCAGCCGGTATTGCGGCGCATTCAACAAGACGCCCCCGCTCTTGCCGTATTGACCTTTGACAGACTTGTCCAGAAAATTGGTTTTGCTCAGGTCAGTCGTGCCGGCAATAGCACCGATCACCTTGCCAACAGAGTCGTGAATGGGCACAGCCGTGAGAAAAATTGGGTCCTTCAATACTTTGCCTGTGATTGGCTTGCTGATCGCCGATTTCCCTTCCTTGAGGACGGTTATCAGGTATGGTCGGTCCGAGTAATTTGTGCCGATCAATATCGGCAAATTCGAGGCAATGACGATGCCTTCCTGAGCGCTAACCCATGTACCACCGTTGAACATGATTGAAAGGAAGGGGCGCTGTTGCAGGCGTGCTTGCAATGCTTCAGGGTTGCCGATCAGTTGTGCATCAATTTCTTTGGCAACGAGTTCCAGTGCCGCTATTCGGTCGCTGAGGTGGTCATTGACTTGTGCGGCGATGCGGGAAGCGGTGGCAAACTGCTGCTCGCCCAACACGCGCTGCATATCCTCTTGCAGAATCGTGCTGGTGTAGAACGATAGCGACCAGAGGCCGAATATGAAAATAGCCAGTGTGGACAGCGTCACTCTGGTCTTGAGGGATCGACTCAGCGAGAAGCGTGAACTCATGCTGA
>CAYHDD010000431.1:0-3679 GCA_964355195.1 uncultured Rhodoferax sp.
AACTTTGACAAGCGTGAAAAATGACCGGGTGAAGCACAGCGATTGAAACACCCTGTAGCGCGAACTGATCCGGCTCAACTCGAACTGACCGAAAGCCTGCGGGTCACCAAAGTCGAGGCGCTTTTGCGGCGCGTCTGATGCGCGCGGTAGAATCAAACCGGTTTCCTATTCTTGGTGCCACGGCGGGGCGCCGGGGCGCCAAGAACTCAAATCCTGCGAACCCCCGTGCCCGATAAACAACCCACCCGATTGCTGCCGATCGACCGCTTGTTGCCATGGCTGGTGATGGTCGTCTCGCTGGCAATCACCGCCTGGGTTTCGCTCGACCACCGGCAGGAAGAGCAGCTCACCCAGCAGCTTCAGCTTCAGCTTGCGGCCCACCAGGGAGGACCCGAGCTCAAAGCGCTGCCTGACGATGGCAGTTGGAGAACGATGGCCGTTGGTGGGGCGCTGATCAGCCTGATGTTGTCTGGCATGGCCTGGCTGGTGCTCAGGCAACGCGCGCTCGGGCTGGAGAAGGTGCGCCGAGCCCTCGGCGACGCGGACCGGGCCGAGCGTGAACTGCGAAGCCTGATCGACAACGTGCCGGCCATGATCGGCTACTGGGACGCAACGCTGCGCAATCGCTTCGGCAACCCGGCCTATTCGGACTGGTTTGGCGTTGCGCCCGACTCGATGCCCGGCAAGCACATCAGAGAGGTTTTCGGGGAGGAGCGTTACCAGCGAAGTCTGCCCAACATAGAAGCTGCATTGTGCGGTGAGCGTCAGACTTTCGAGCGCAGCATCCCGACGCCGGACGGCCAGCAGACGCGTCATGCGCTCATTCAGTATGTGCCCCACCTGGTTGCGGGGAAGGTGCAGGGCTTTTACGCTCTCGTGTCGGACATCTCCGAGGTCAAAAAGGCACAGGGCGAACTGCTCGCTGCCAAGGAGGCCGCGGAGCGGGCCTTGGAGACAGCCCGGGAGTCGGAGCGCCGCGCGCGCGCGACAGCCGAGTTGCTCGTCGAAGAGAGGGGTTTGCTCAAAAACACCATACAGTCCATGGCCCAGGGTTTGCTGGTCATCGGGCCGGATCAGCGCATCAAGCTATTCAATGAGCGGGCCTGCGAAATGCTGGACCTGCCCGGGAATTTGTTGAAGCGCTTGCCGCTGTTGTCGGAAGTGGTCATGTTTCAGCAGGAGCGCGGCGATTTCGGGACCGACCGGTCGCTGGTGCAGCCCGGGGCACGCACCTCAGTTCAGTCGGCCGCGCTTGGCATTGCCGTCGACAACACGGTTCTCAGGCGCTATACGCGGGTTACACCACAGGGGCGTTCCATTGAGGTGAACAGCTATCCGATGCCATCGGGCGACGTGGTGCGCACCTACAGCGATATCACCGATATCGAAGCGGCCAGAGAAAGGGCGGAGGCGGCCAACCTGGCCAAGAGCCGCTTTCTGACGATGATGAGCCACGAGATCCGCACGCCGATGAACGGCATTCTGGGCATGGCGCAGGTGCTGTCGATGCCTGGCGGCAAGGAGTCCGACCGGCTCGACTACGCGCGCACCATCCTGAACTCCGGCCAGACCCTGCTCAAGCTGCTCAACGACATTCTGGATGTGGCCAGGATCGAGGCCGGCAAGATCGAGCTCGAGTCGATCACGCTGCAGCCTTTGCAGATCGTGGCGCAGACACAGGCCCTGTTTGCCCAGAGCGCCGGCGCCAGAGGCCTGCAAATCGAGTCTGACTGGAGCGGGCCCGCGGCCGCTTACCTGGGCGACCCGCACCGCCTGCTGCAGATGCTCTCCAATCTGGTCGGCAAC
The DNA here is from genome assembly GCA_964355195.1 of uncultured Rhodoferax sp. GTDB lineage: Bacteria > Pseudomonadota > Gammaproteobacteria > Burkholderiales > Burkholderiaceae_C > Rhodoferax. The sequence continues at coordinate 1,807 of CAYHDD010000431.1, forward strand.
GCTGTCAAGTTCACGGCGCAGGGCAGCATTCGCATCGAGGCGCGTGAAGTCGAATGCTCTGGCCAGAATGCAACGCTGGAATTTGCCGTGTGTGACAGCGGCGCGGGCATTGCGCCGGAGCAGCAGGCCTCGCTGTTCCAGAGCTTTTCGCAGGTCGACAGTTCCACCACGCGCCGGTACGGCGGCAGCGGGCTGGGCCTGTCGCTTGTGCGCACCCTGGCCTACATGATGGGCGGCGAGGCTGGCGTTCAAAGCGAGCTCGGAAAAGGCTCGCGCTTCTGGTTTCGCATCCGCGCCGAGCGGCTGGCGCTCAGCGACCAGCACGCCGCGCAGCAGCGCGCTGGCGCAGACAGCGTGCCCGAGGCGCCGAGCCGGACTGAGCCAGCCCGTGTGCTGCTGGTCGAGGACAACCCGGACCATCGGCGCCTGACCCGTCTTCTGCTGGAGCGGCTCGGCGCCCAGGCCATCCTGGCTGGAGACGGGCAGCAGGGGCTCGACGCCATTGTGCAGGGCGAGGCAACTGATCTGATCCTGATGGACCTGCACCTGCCAGGGCTCGACGGCTACGCTGCCACCCGGCAAATACGCCAATGGGAGCAGCAAAGCGGGCAGAGCCGGCGCGCCATCATCGCCCTGACCGCCGACGCTTACGAGGACGACCGCCTGCGCTGCCTGGAAGCGGGCATGGACGAAGTGCTGACCAAGCCGGTGTCCCTTGACAGCCTGCGCTCGCTGCTAGGCCGCTGGCTGCCGGCGCCGGGCCCGCAAGCCCGATCCGTGCCTGCCCAGCGGGCGATCGATGTGGCGCTGGTGCGCACGCTGCTGCACGAGATCGAGCCCTTGCTGGCCAATCATCAGTTCGATGCCGTCACTCGTCTCAGGGACCTCGAAGACGCCGTGGCGGGCACAGAACTGGCGCCGCCAGTTGCCAGGGTGGCGCTCCCGCTGCGTGAGTTCCAGTTTGAAGCGGCGCTGGCGCAGTTGCAAAAGATCATGGCCCAACAGGCCTGGACGGGCAGCGTGCATGAAGCCTGAACGGCAGCGTTTCGCAGTCCTGGCGATCGACGATGCGCCGGCCAACCTGCCAGTGCTCACCGCCGCGCTGGCTGCTGACTTCAAGGTGCCGCTGTCTGCGCCGTTCGAGTCCTGGCCAAGGGGCGGCGCTTGCAGTTGCCCGGCCAGAGTCGATTCTATAAACCAGGCGCTGCACGGTTTTACCCGCGGCGCTCAAGCGCTGGACGATCAGACCCTGCTCATGGTTGAGCTGCTCGCCAGAAACGAGGAGGGCGTCAGCCATGAATCCTGAAAAGAACCGTCCCAGAATACTGGCGATCGACGACACGCCGGTCAACCTGCAAGTGCTCACCGCGGCGCTCGCCGCCGACTTCAACGTGCAGATTGCCACCTCGGGCGCGGCCGGCCTGGCCTTGGCAGCCAGGTCGCCGCCCGACCTGATCCTGCTCGACGTCATGATGCCCGACATGGATGGCCTGCAGGTTTGCCGCCAGCTCAAGTCCGACCCACTGCTGAAAGCCGTCCCGGTGATCTTTATTACCGCCATGTCGGGTGTGGATGCCGAAGTGAGCGGCCTGGCGCTGGGCGCTGCCGACTACATCAGCAAGCCGATCAAGGTGGAGATTGCGAAGCTTCGAATTCGCAATCTGCTGGAGCGTGAGTTGCTGCGCAAAACAGTCGAGGAAAAACAGAACGAGCTCGAACGCATCGCCAAGTATGACCCCCTCACCCAGTTGCCCAACCGCGCCATGCTGGCCGACCGCATGAGCCAGGCCCTGACCCAAACCCAGCGCCGCGGGCAACAACTGGCGGTGTGCTTTCTTGACCTCGACGGCTTCAAGGCGGTCAATGACACGCA
>CAYHDD010000432.1:0-3678 GCA_964355195.1 uncultured Rhodoferax sp.
TTCCTGTTCAGCCCGTGAACCGAATCTGTCAGTTCAAGCGACTTCATAACACTCCAGTAACCCACAATTTCATCAAGTTCCATTGGTGATAGCCCAGCATGCAGGTTGACATCGAAACTGCCAATAGATACCATTTAGTTATCTAAATGAAATCTATGGGGCCGAACATGACCGAAACCGCGCTGTTGATCAAAAAAATTCCCTCCGATCTGAAAGACTGGCTGGCGGCGGAGGCGCTGCGCAACCACCGCTCCATGAACAAGGAAGCCATCCGCCTCCTGGAAGAAGCCCGCAGCCTGCGCGACAAGGCGGGCAAGCCCGCGCGCAATGCGCAGTCCATCGCAGGCATATTGCAAGCCATGCACGCCCTGCCGGTGCTGGACGCGCGGCCTATGAACGAGGCGCTGTTTGACACCTCCGGCCTGCCCCAATGACGACTGCGCAGGCAACAGAACAGACCACACTGGACGATGCCATCGTCGATTCGTCGGCGTTGATGTGCATCTTGATGGGCGAGCCAGCGGCCCCGTTGTTCATCACCGCACTGCAAAGGACCACCCGGCTGTACATTGGCGCGGCCACGCGGGCCGAGGTGTGGTTGGCAGCGTTCAACGCTAAAGGCTTGGCGGGTGCCCACCAAGTGGAAGCGCTGCTGGCGGCGCTGCAAGTGGAGACAGTGGACTTTACGCAAGACTCGCTGCCGCATTTTGTGGCAGGGGCCGCGCGCCATCACCACAAGGTAGACGCCAAGGCCCGGCTCAACCTGGGCGACCTGTTTACCTACGCGCTGGCCAAGGAGACCGCGCTGCCGCTGTTCTTTCAGGGCACAGATTTTGCCAGCACGGCGATCGAGAATGCCATGGCGCTGATGGGCTATGACTTTTCGGACAAAGGCGTTCCACTGCCCATGAAGGGCTGAAAGAATGGCAAGGCAAGGGAGATTTCATGAGCACCGACACCACAGAAAAAGGGCTTGAAACCTTGATCGTGCGGGTTGCAAGCAGGTACTTCCTGTTCAGCCCGTAAACATGCCAACCAGTGCTGTCGTCATCATGACGTAGCGGCAGAATTTTCCGATGGCCATGTAGAGGACGCAGGGCCAGAAGGGCAATTGCAGCCAACCGGCCACGGCACACAGCGGGTCGCCGATGATGGGCAACCAGGACAACAAGCAGGCTTTGGGGCCGATGCGCTCAAGCCATTCAAGCGCTCGCAGATGGTGTTTCGAATGCTGGTAGCGGTCGAGTACTTTGTGCGAGGCCAGTCCCATCGCCCAGGTGACGGCGCCGCCCAGTGTGTTGCCCAGAGTGGCAACGCCGATGGCCGACCAAAACAGGCCCGGGTTGAGCGTTACCAAACCAAACACGGCCGGCTCCGAACCCAAGGGCAGCAGGGTGGCCGAAATGAACGAAACGACAAATACCGTGCTCAGCCCTACCTTCGGCAGGGCCAGCAGTAGCAGAAGTTGTTCAAGCCAGGCATCCATCCTCGCCCAGTATAGGGTTGGTTTCAATTGCTGAAATATTGGGCAGCTAGAATCAATCATCCCATGAACATCGGTCCCTTTGTCCTCGACAACTTGCTAATGCTTGCACCCATGGCGGGTGTAACTGATCGGCCGTACCGTCAGCTCTGCCGACGGCTCGGCGCCGGATACGCGGTGGGGGAGATGCTGAGCAGCCGAGCCGATTTGTGGCACACGCCGAAATCGCTTCGTCGCACCAATCACGAGGGTGAGAGTGGGCCGATTGCTGTGCAGATTGCCGGCACCGAGCCGGTACTGATGGCTGAGGCTGCGCGTTACAACATCGGTCTCGGCGCGCAAATTATCGACATCAACATGGGTTGCCCGGCGAAGAAAGTCTGTGCCAAATGGGCCGGATCGGCGCTCATGCAGAGCCCGGTGCTGGCGCTTTCGATCATCGAGGCGGTGGTGGCTGCCTGCGCACCGCGCGGCGTGCCGGTCACGCTCAAGATGCGCACCGGCTGGGATCACACACACAAGAACGCGGTCGCTCTGGCGATGGCAGCTCAGAGCGCCGGTGTGCAGATGATTGCCGTGCACGGGCGCACCCGCGATCAGGGCTACCGCGGAGCGGCGGAGTACGACACGATTGCCGCAGTCAAGGCGGCGCTGACCGTGCCGGTGGTGGCCAATGGCGATATCGATACACCGGAGAAGGCGCGCGCCGTGCTGGCCACGACACAGGCTGACGCGGTGATGATTGGCCGTGCGGCGCAGGGACAGCCCTGGATCTTTCGTGAAATCGCTCATTTTCTAGCCACCGGTGCCCGCTTGGCGCCGCCTCTTGTGGCGGAAGCCAAACAGTTGGTGCTGGCTCATTTGCAGGATCACTACACTCTGTACGGCGAGTTTCTGGGTGTGCGTAGCGCGCGCAAGCACATTGGCTGGTATGTGCGCAAGCTACCCGGCGGGGAGGACTTCCGCCAGTGTGTCAATTCGATGGAGAATGGCGCTGAACAAATGAGTGCCGTCGCCCACTTCTTTGACGAGTTGAATCAGCGTGTGGACCGGATCGGAGGTGTCGTTTCGTCGACATCGCACAACAACAATGGAACGCAGATGGAGATAGCAGCATGAGCAAAAAACACATAGAAGAATGTGTTCGTACCAGTTTGGAGGGCTATTTGCGAGACCTGCGCGGTACGGAACCGGGCGACGTCTACAACATGATGCTGCGTGTCGTGGAAAAGCCGATCATCGAAGTGATGATGCGTCATGCCGACAACAACCAGTCCAAGGCCGCCCAGTGGCTCGGATTGAACCGCAACACCTTGCGCAAGAAATTGCTTGACCACAAGTTGGTCAAGTAGCCCGAGTCGGGTCGCATGCGGCCTGTGCAAGTTTTGTAAAACTACCCCAATGGATTCATGAACGCACTTCTATCTGTCTCTGATAAATCCGGCATCCTCGAGTTTGCGCAGGCCCTGCACGCGCTGGGAATCAAACTCATTTCAACCGGTGGCACCGCCAAGTTGCTGGCCGAGCAAGGTTTGCCGGTCACCGAAGTCGCCGAGCTCACTGGCTTTCCGGAAATGCTTGATGGACGCGTCAAAACGCTGCATCCCAAGGTGCATGGCGGCCTGTTGGCACGGCGTGATGTGCCTGAGCACATGGCGGCGCTCAAGGAGCATCGAATTGATACGATAGACCTGCTGGTGGTCAATCTGTATCCGTTCGAGGCGACGGTGGCCAGGGCCGGATGCACGCTCGAGGACGCGATCGAAAATATCGACATTGGCGGGCCGGCCATGGTGCGCAGTGCCGCCAAGAATTGGAAAGATGTGGCGGTCTTGACGGATGCCGCGCAGTACGCACCGGTACTGGCCGAACTCCAGGCGGGGGGGCTTAGTCTGAAGACCAGGTTTACCCTGTCGGTGGCTGCCTTTAACCGCATCAGCCAGTACGACGGCGCGATCAGCAACTACCTTTCGGCGATCGATTTTGATGCCGATGCCAGCACACCAGGCAGACTGTTGTTTGCGGCCCAGTCGAACGCCTGCTTCGTCAAGCTGCAAGACCTGCGCTATGGCGAAAACCCGCACCAGAGAGCCGCCTTCTATCGCGATCTGCACCCGGCTCCGGGCTCGCTGGTTTGTGCTCAGCAACTGCAGGGCAAGGAGTTGAGCTACAACAACATTGCCGACGCCGACGCG
>CAYHDD010000433.1:0-3671 GCA_964355195.1 uncultured Rhodoferax sp.
TCTCTTCTTTGGCGAAGCAAAGAAAAGATGGTCGCCCGCCGGGGCGAGACCCGGCCTGCCAGATGAACAATAGCCATCCCAAAAACGCCCAAATACGCGGAAGATGCACCAAAGCCAGACGCGCGGCAAAGCAGAAAGCAGGAAACAAAAAAATTCCAGATCACCAGCTATCCGCCGGCGCGGACAGGCCTCAAACTCTGGCCAGCGTACGCAGCCCGATGGGGTCGTCCACGTTGAGCAGCCGACCCGAGCCACTGATCAGGCTGCGTTCGCGCAGGTGGCGCAGCACGCGTGACAGCGTTTCGGGGGCAATGCCGAGCTGCGCTGCAATGCTGCGTTTGCGCTGCTGCAACTGCACGGCCATGCCACCGCGTTCACCGGTCTGGGCATGGCGCAGCAACCATTCGGCGCAGCGCGCCTCGGCATCTTTCGCCAACCGGCTGACGGCAAACTCGATTTGCTGACGGTGCGCCAAGGCTACATCGCTCAAGACCGCCTGAGCCGATGCCGGCATGAGCGCCACCGAGCGCTGAAAATCGACCAGCGGCACCTGACGCAGTTGAACATCGGTTTCGGCGATGGCGTCAACCGCTCCGGCCATGTTCAGCACCGCCGAACTGGCATCGAGCCAACACGGCCCTTCGAGCAGACCGAGTTGATGCGCCATGACATCCGCCTCGATCACACCCAGCGCCACCCGACCAGACTCCAGGTAACTGACACAGCCAGCAGACACGCCACGCCTGAGCAGGACCGCGCCACGGGCCGCACTACAGGTTTCGGAAGGTAGATCAAGGAGTTCGGTGCATAACATGGCGATGACTGTGCCGCGCCTGCCCATAGCTGACATTGAGCGAAATCAAACAAACTTGACTAAAGTCTTACAAAACCAGGACAGCTCGAAAATCATTGACATTGGTAAATGTCGGACCGGTCGTGACGAGGTCATCCAAAGCCGAAAAGTAGGCGTAAGAATCGTTGCGGTCCAGAAAAGTTGCGAGATTCAAACCGGCTGCCGCGCCACGGCTCAACGTGTCGGGCCCGACCTGCGCACCGGCGTTGTCTTCCACACCATCGATGCCGTCCGTGTCAGCCGCCAGCGCATAAACCCCTTCCTGCCCCTGCAAGGACTGCGCCAGGCTGAGGCAGAACTCGCCAGCCCGCCCACCGCGCCCAGCCAGCGCCCCCGGCGCTTGAGGGCGCAAGCTCACCGTCGTTTCACCCCCGCTGAGAATCACGCAGGGCCGCGCCAAGGGCTGATCACCTCGGGCCACAGCGCGCGCCAGCGCCGCGTGAACCTTGGCCACCTCGCGCGATTCACCCTCGATCTCATCGCTCAGGATATAGGCCGCAAGACCGGCAGCACGCGCCGCCTCAGCTGCCGCCTGGAGCGACTGTTGCGGTGTGGCGATCAAATGAAACTGGTTACTCGCCCAGGCGCCGTGCCCAGGCTTGGGTGTCTCGAGCGCGCCACGCTCAAGCGCATCGATCACGGCTGCCGACAGGCTCACGCCGTAACGCCGGGCAACCAGCAGCGCATCGGCGCAGCTGCTGACATCGGGCACGGTGGGGCCACTGGCGATGACGGCCGGATCATCGCCCGGTACATCGCTGATAGCCAGTGTCACCACCCGTGCCGGCGCGCAGGCCAGCGCCAGGCGCCCGCCTTTCACGCGCGAGAGGTGCTTGCGCACGCAATTCATCTCACTGATGCTCGCGCCGGACTTCAAAAGTTCTCGGTTGATGCGCTGCTTGTCGTCCAGGCTCAGACGATCGGCCGGCAGGGTCAGCAAGGCCGAGCCGCCGCCCGAGATCAGGCACAGCACCAGATCGTTTTCCGTCAAACCCAGCGTCAAGGCCATGATGCGCTCGGTGGCGCGCAAACCGGCTGCATCGGGCACCGGGTGCGCGGCCTCCACCACCTCGATGCGCTGCGCCAGGTCGGCCCGGCGTGGCGGAGTGTGACCGTAGCGCGTGACGACCAATCCGGACAGTGCCGCGTCCGCTGGCCACAGCGCCTCCAGCGCCTGCGCCATCGCGCCCGCCGCCTTGCCGGCACCCAGCACCAGGGTTCGGCCGCCACTCGCGCGGCCCGGTGGCGTGGGCAAAAACGACACCATATTGTGCAGCGGCAAAGCGCGCTGCACCGCCACACCAAACAGGTAACGCAAGAACGCGGCGCTTTGCTGCCAGGGGTCAGGCGCAGGACTCTGTTTCGGGTCGATCATGCGCTCGTACTCGCTTCCAAAGCATGCCGCTTGGCCGGCGGCCTACTTCTTTCCCAGGCCCAGGCGCTGTGCACCCTCGGTATAGAGCCGTACCTTTTCTTTCATGAAAACATCCATCTGGTCGACGCCGACATTGACCAGCTCAAACCCGCTCTTGGCCGCCAGTTCCTTCATCTCAGCCTCATTGTTCAGCACCGCCCACAGCTCGGACAGGCGCCTGGCCGCCGCCGCTGAAGTCGACTTCGGCACGCCAATGCCGCGGTAGGCGCCATCAACCCAGTCGACACCCAGTTCCTTGAAGGTCGGCACATCCGGCAGCAGGGGATGGCGCTTTTCCATGGCAATCGCCAAGCCACGCACGCGACCCTTGTTGTTGATGACAAACGCCGAGTAAGTCATGGCGCCCTCGATCTGTGCACCGAGCACGGCCGTGGCCATGTCGCCGGTGCCTTTGTAGGGGATGTAGTTGGTCTTCACGGCAAAGGCCGCATTCAGGCGCTCGTGCGCGGCGTGGTTGGCCGAGTTGAGGCCGGAGCCACCGAGATTGAGCTTGCCCGGGTCAGCTTTGGCGGCCTTGATGAAGTCTGCAAAAGTCCTGATCGCGCTTTGCTCGGGCACCGCCAGAATGTCGGGCGTGAAGTGAAACCAGAACACCGGCGTGATGTCCGCCGTCTTGTACTGCACCTGGCCTTCAAGCGGCTGAAAGACGATGTGCGGCAGATTCACCCCGACGATGTTCAAGCCATCCCCCGGCAACTGATTCATCTGTCCCCACATCAGCCCACCACCGGCACCCGCCTTGTACTGAATGATGGTATCGATGGCGGCACATTTCTTCTTCAGCACAATCTGCTGGTGCCGCGCCGACAAATCAGACTCGCCGCCGGGCGGGAACGCCTGCCAGTAGAGCAGGTTTTTCTCGGGGCAACCCTGTGCCATCAGCACCGGGGCCAGAAAAGCCAAAGCCAAACCGCAAAACCAGTTCTTCATGCTGTTTCTCCTGTAGTTGATTCAATTGTGACGCCAATCCGGCGTGACTCACGCCACCGAAGCGACGCAAGCGGCAAGGCGTTCACAAACGGCTTGCGTCACCTGTTGCGTGGTGGCGTTACCCCCCAGATCGCGTGTGTGCAGCGCGGACTCGGCGGTCACCTCCTCGATGGCCTTCATCAGCTGCCGTGACGCTTGCACCTCACCCAGATGCTCCAGCAGCATGACACAGCTCCAGAAGGTTCCGATGGGGTTCGCCCAGCCCTTGCCCATGATGTCGAAGGCCGAACCATGGATCGGCTCAAACATGCTCGGGTAGCGCCGCTCGGGGTCAATGTTGCCGGTCGGGGCAATGCCCAGGCTACCGGCAAGCGCAGCCGCCAAATCACTCAGAATGTCGGCGTGCAGGTTGGTTGCCACCAATGTATCGAGCGACGCCGGGCGGTTCACCAT
>CAYHDD010000434.1:0-3668 GCA_964355195.1 uncultured Rhodoferax sp.
GGAATGCTCGCAACAAGATTATCTATGACAACGCGGACAAGCTCGGTTACACGGTTATCAGCCGCTACAGGGCGATATTCGGTTCTGATGCTGACCCACTCAATATTCCGCCTGGAAGAAACTTTCCGGGGTGGATATCCGAGCCCGGCTACAGCGGGCCTGGAAATATCCATGGTCTCTATGCGGAGTTGTCCCACGCCATCATCGAAGCCCTGTACGCTTCGGATGCCCGTGCCCCCTGTGGCAGGGCTGTAAACAGGCCATCATATATTATTGGCGACTCCATTGCCTACGGACTGTACAGAGACCGGCTTGGAGTCAAACTACAGGAAATGCTCGGCGGCGTTTCACGTATTAATTATGATGGCGGCCGGTCAATAACGACACCTGGTATTCAGATCAAGATGTCGGCGTTGGATAGTATTGACATTGACAGAGGGTTTATATCGCGAACCAATGTCATCATTATCGTTCTTGGCACCAATAAAATGGAAGATTCATTTGCCGAGAGCCAGCAAGTAATTGTCAAGAAGCTAAAGAGCATTGCACCCTATGCCAAGTACTACTGGGTTGATATCGGAGCAACTATTTCCAACGATGTCGCTGGCTGGAATGCTCGCAACAAGATCATCTACGACAATGCCGAAAAACTTGGCTATACGGTGATTAGTCGATACAGGGCCATATTTGGCCCCGACGTTGACCCGGTAAATATCACCCCAGGCATGAATTTCCCTGGATTGATAGATGAGGTGGGTTATGCGAGTCCCGGTAATGTGCATGGTGCCCTCAGACCGTTGACGCAGGCCATACTTGATGTCATTTCCGGAGCTTCTGCGGGCAGTGGTGGGGCTACAGACTCTGCCGCGTGTAGTGGTGGAACATGATTCCTTGTTGCGAACGATGCAAATTACGTGGTGCAACCGTACCTGAGAGGGTCGTCTGATCGCTCTTCAGAAAACCCGTCAAGCATAATTCGTTCAAGGTGCTTCAGGTCCAGCGATCCATCCAACGCCGCTGGAATGCACGGAGAAGCGCGTGTGCCGGGTACAGCGACAAGTGATTCGGCTTGAAGCCAGTTTCCCTCAAGTGCCTCTGTGCCCCAGATACTGAATCGCCCACCTTGTTCGTGCATTTGGTCCCGTAACCAGACGTAAGGCTTGCGGGCCAACCACGCGGCCATAATGCTGTAGGCCGAGACCGAGCACAGGAGAAGGTCGCACGAGGCCAAGGCGAGCAAGTCGGCCGTATCGTGGCCTGGAAAGGCTGGTTGCCACGCCTGCACGCCCTGCACCTTCATTGGCAAGAGGTCGTTGACGTCCATCGGTGAATCGGAAAATACGCAAACCACTGAATTGACCGGCAGGATTGGCAGAATGCGCGACAAGACGCTGCGGTACCAATGGGTTGGAATGGCGATGCTGTACTTGCCTTTGATCTCCCCCTGCATCGCATCGAAATCGCCCCGTCGCACATGGATTCCGATCTTGAATTTGGCACCCGCAGTCTGAGTCTGAAATGTGTTCATCCGCTCTGAGGCGCCGACTGCAGACGACAACACGGACTGAATCCATTGGCGCGCTGGATCAATCAGGGCGTACCCGCCCCACATGTCAGCGTGTACCAGTGTGGCCACGGGCGTCCAGGACGGGAAAGGTCTCTTCTCCAGAACACGAGCACATAACCGACCATAGTCCTCGGTTTGTTCAGAGAGCCAGTCTGGCCGCGTAATCTCTCGGTGCGGAAGAACGACGGCTGCCAAGCGGGGGGGAACAACATCGAATACAGTCGTTCCAAATAGTTGGCGGTAGCCGCGCGGATTGAGACCCCAGCCATGAGCAATTTGCGTCGCCCCCAGCGCCTTTGCGCACAAATATGACTTGGCCGCCGGAATCAGTTCATTCCCCAGCCCCTCGCCCCTCAATGACCTGTTTCGGCTTACAGAGTAGATTCGCATCGTGTTGTATCCTTTCTCTTTGTGCGGATGCGTCAACGGATAGTGCGGGCGACCAAGCGCTGCGAGCGCATGTTCTTCGCCGCCAGTGCAGGCGTCATCAGAGCGCCTAGCGGGCTGGTCCAGAGCTTCACCCAGGGTTCGAAAATCCGGCTCAATGATCCGTCAGTACGAATCCGCGGTATCTTTGTTTGACCGGTCAAACCATCAGCGCGTCCGAAGTAGGCCTGATACTGCCAGTCAAAACCAAGACGCGTCGCAATTGCCTGGTACTCTGGCGGGTTGTAGCCCCATGGCCACGCCAGATGGTGGCTTCTATGGCCCAGGCGTCGAAACAAGACATCTCGGGACTGTTCAAGGTCCATCTCCATTTGGTCCAGGACCATTGAAAGCTGCGCGCCTTGATGATCATAATTTCGATGCCAATGAGAGTGCGATGCCAATTCCACCAGACCCGATGCCACCATCTGCTCAGCGTGGTCCCACGTGAAATGATCACGATCACTCGGATTCTCTAGCCGCTCCGTAATCACGAAGTGCGTGCTGGGGACGCCAAGTTCCCTGAGAATCGGAAAGGCGTACTCAAAGATGTCCGCACACCCGTCATCGAAAGTGACAAGGACCGCTCTGGAGTTCGCGGAATTGGGCTTCGTCATTGCAATTTCGAATTCCGCCTGCCGCAAAAACGTGTAACCCTCTCGCTGAAGCCAGCGCAGCTGAGATTCAAAGACACGAGGCGCAAGCGACAGCGCCATCGGACGATGTGAGACGTGATGATAATTAAGAACGATGACTGACATCACATTGACCCTGGTCCAAACCTGCGGTATCCAGAATGAGGAGACGCTCATTCTGCTCCATTCCTGTAGATGAGCACAGTGCCATCAACGCTTCGCTCCAAACATCAACTGCCTCACAGCACCGAGCACAAACAAAGTATTTGTGATCAGATAACGCCGCCAAAGCCTTCGTGGTTCGGAGATGAGCCGATGAAGCCATTCGAGCCCGAGGCGCTGCACCGGCAAGGGCGCACGATGAATCGTTCCAGCGTGGTAATCAAACGCTGCCCCCACGCCAATCATCACCGCATTAACCCGCCCACGGTGCTCCGCCATCCAATTTTCCTGTTTGGGACAGCCCAGACTTACCCAGACAGTGCCAGCTCCAGAGGCATTGATGGTCGCGACAGCCGCTGCATCTTCCGCTGCTGTCAATGTACGAAACGGCGGCGAATAAGCCCCAGCCACCCTGAGCCCCGGGAACGCTTGTACAAGCCGATGCTGTAGGGTTGCGAGGGTCGCGGAGGCGCCTCCATACAGATAGATCGACTCGCCCCGCCGCGCAGCCAGCGCGCAATACTTCCACATCAAGTCTGGCCCGTTGATACGTTGCTGGTCTCTGTATCCGAGTCTTCGAACCATCCAGGCCACCGGTGCACCATCGGCTGTCACCATGTCAGCCTCGGATACTACTTGGCAAAATGCAGGGTCTTGCCCAGCGCTGACCACGGCATGCGAGTTGCAGACGCACACGTAGCGGCTGTCGCGATTTGCAGCCCACTGAGCAATGCGGGAAAGGGCGGTGTCCCAATGCATCACGTCAATTGACACGCTTAGGACGGGCACCGTTGTTCGACCTTGCGCTGTCATAAAGCCGTCCTGCCATTGACCTCAAGGATGGCACTCTCATAAATGGACATCAGTTGATGGTAGTT
>CAYHDD010000435.1:0-3665 GCA_964355195.1 uncultured Rhodoferax sp.
AACCCAGATTCGGGTTGGCCTGTAGCATCAGAGCAGCCGCGCCACCCACCATGGGTCCAGAGTAGGAGGTGCCTTGGTTTTGGTAGGTATAGTCGCCGGCGCCGCCGCCGCTGGTGTTGTAGCCGGCAGCGCCTTGCACGTCGGCCGAGACAATGCCAAAGCCGGTATCGTCCGAGTTTTCCGCACCGCCTACCCCCCCCGGTGCGCTCACCAGCAGACTGGCGCCGGGCGTGGAATAGTCGGTCGGCGCACCAGTTTCAGTGACGGCACCGACGGCGATGGTGAGCTTGTTGCCGGTGAAGTTGGACATTGCGGTGTCGGCTTTGTTGCCTCGCTCGTTACCGCCCGACACCTCGATCACCATGCCCAAGCCGCCGCGGGCCTCGCCCGCAGCACGCGTGAGCGCAGCCCCCCAGGCTATATCTGCCGACGAGCCCGAAGCCCCGAAGTTCTCGGCAAACGCCGGGTCTTGTCCCCAGGAGTTGACGCTGACAGCAGCACCAGCGGCCAAATTTGCAAGAAAGAGGTTGGCGGTGTTGACACCAGTAGCGACCGCCAAGCCTGGAACGATTTTCGCCTCATAAGCCACACCGACACCACCGATGCCATCATTGCCGGCCATCCCGACGATAGATCCCACCACGGTTCCGTGCGAGTTGCCTGCGCCGACGAAACCTTCGCCTACCGTGCCGCGTACGCCGTCGTAGGTCAGGTTGGTCAGCAGGTTGGCAATCAACGCGGGGTGAGTCAGGTCGATGCCGTCGTCATTGACGGCGATCACCACGCCTTTGCCAGTGTAACTATCCCAAGCAGACAGAACATTGATGTCCAGTCTGGAGGTGCCACCGCGCTGCCCGGTGTTGACCAGGTACCACTCCGACGCGAACAGGGGGTCATTAAACGTAGGCATGGGAAAGTTCTCCTTAGGGATCGTAAACTGCAAATGGGGTGATCTTCTATGCTGATTCGATTCCTTGTCCCAGGATGTGAAGTCAACAGTCCGACTATTTTGCTCCTTCATCTGAAGGAAGAACAAGCGCGAAGCGGAGTAACCACTACATCGAAATGGTCAAAAAATGCGATCGACAAGCGCAACATCCCTCGAATCCCTCGTATCGTCTGCTGTAGTCCTGTACCGGACCGGTCCACCGCATGAATTTGGCGCAAGCGCTTTCGAGCCTGAAGTCTTGGCGTCAGCAGAATAAGGCATGATGGCTGGCCCATAACGAGGAGCAACATGAAGTTGGCTTTGCTGTCAGACATCCACGCCAACATTCAGGCATTTGACGCTTGCCTGGCAGACGCCGAAACCCGGGGTGCGCAGCAGTTTGCGATTTTGGGCGATCTGGTCGGCTACGGTGCCGATCCGGCGGCGGTGGTCGAGCGGGCACAGGCACTGGCCGCCAAAGGTGCCTTGCTGGTCAAGGGCAATCACGACGGATTGGCGGTATCGCCGCCAGCGCGGGTGGTGACGATGGGCGACATCACGGCGGCCTGGACCCACGCCCAGCTCAGTGCGAGCCAGCGGCAGTTTCTGGACCAGTTGCCCATGACGCTTCAGCAAGAATCGATCCTGCTGGTGCATGCCAGCGTCGATACTCCAGAACTGTGGCGCTATGTCTACGACGAACCTGCGGCCAGTGCCAGTCTGGATGCGGCTACGGCTTTGTCCGACATTCGCCATGTGTTTGGTGGCCACGTGCACCTGCAAACCCTGTACTACCGCGGTGCCGGGGCTCAGCTGATGAAGTTTCTGCCGACGCCGGGTGTTGCGTTGCCGGTGCCCAGGCATCGGCGCTGGCTGGCCACCATTGGCTCGGTCGGCCAGCCGCGTGATCGCAACCCGCAGGCGATGTACGCGATGTTCGAAACCGACAAGTTGAAATTGACCTTCCACCGCGTCTCCTACGACCATCATGGGGCCGCCTTCGCCATTCGGCAGGCGGCGCTACCCGCCATGTTTGCCGACCGGCTGGAACTGGGGCGATGAAACTGCCGGAGCCTGGCGCCACCGTGACTACCAGGGTTGCGCGGATTTGGATGTGCCTTTTCAAACAGCGGTTACCATCCGGTCAACGCCTAGCACCTCACGAAAATGTCCCAATCAAATTCTGTGCCTACGCAAGACTCCCCATCGGCTAGTGGTCTCGGCGGTTTGGGTGCTGCCAGCAGCAAGTTCACCGGTGTCTACTGGCCAAGCCCGCCATTCGCAGTTTTTGGTGAATCGGTGCCGTGGACCGAGCCACAACCCTGTGAGATAGAGGATCTGCACGGCGTCAGCCGCAGTTGCCGGATGGCCATGCTGGCGCCGGCCGACCGGACAGCGATGATTTTTGTGCCAAACCGGACCTCACCCGGACGGGTCCACTTCTCTCAGTTTCGCCGCATCACGCTCAAGACCGTGCTCTATCCGGAAGAGTCGGTCAGCGACACCGAATTTGCTGAAATTTTCGGCCACCGTCCGACGCTGGATTACCAGCTCCAGCTTGACGGTGGTGATGCCGTCGTCGGGCGCACCGTGGGCTATATCGAAACCAGCTTCGGATTGTTCCTGTTCACACCGGTGGATCACAACGGAGTCGAGCGCGTCTTCGTGCCGCGCGAGGCCTATCTGCGGGCCAATTTCGGAGAGCACATCGGACAACTGCTGGTGGCGCAGCGGGCCGTGACACCCCAGCAAGTTGAACAGGCAGCGGCGGCTCAGCAAGATTTGCGCAGCCGCAAGTTGGGCGACCACCTGGTCCTCGAGGCCATTGTGTCGCCAGCGCAACTCATGGTGGCCTTGGACCAGCAGTCCAAGATGCCCATGATTCGCGTCGGCGAGGCCCTGACCCGGCTCGGCTTTATTGACGACAGCCAACTGGCGCAGGCTTTGGAAAAGCAGAAGAGCGAGCGCTCGACACCATTGGGGCAGTTGCTGGTGAATATGGGCTTCCTGACCCGGCACGACCTCAACACCGCGCTGGCGCGCAAGATGGGTTACCCGGTGGTTGACGTCTTGCAGTTTCCGATTGAAGCCGATGCACTACGCAAAGTCCCGGAGCCCGTGGCCTTGCGCTTGGGCGTGCTGCCGCTGTTGCTGCGCGACAAGCTATTGATCGTGGCCTGCGGCGACCCGACGCGGCGCGAGATGATCGAAGAAATCGAATTCATGGTTGGCACGCGGGTCATTGGAACGCTCGGTGACGAGTTGCTGATTCAGCAGCATCTGGCCGATATATACCAGAAATTTGGCTTGCACACTGAATCCACAAGCGCACAGATGGGCGGTGCCAATGCCGCCTTCGGCGACTCTGACAATACCAGTGATCTGCTCGAGTCGATGGAGCTTGGCGGTGGGCATGTTGACGAGGCAACGGACGAGCGACAGATCGAGCAGTCCGACAACACCCTGGTGCGACTGATCAACACCATGATCGTTGAGGCCCACAGCAGGGGCGTTTCCGATATTCACATCGAAACACACCCTGGGCGTACCAAGACCCGTGTCCGCTTCCGCAAGGATGGCGTGATGGCGCCCTATCTGGAGTTGCCGCACACCTACCGAGCGGCGCTGACGGCGCGCCTGAAGATCATGGCCGATCTGGATATTTCAGAGCGGCGCAAACCGCAGGATGGCAAGATCGACTTCTCCAAGTTCGTCGCCAGGCACAAGTTGGAATTGC
>CAYHDD010000436.1:0-3656 GCA_964355195.1 uncultured Rhodoferax sp.
CCGGCTTCGGAAATGCCTTCTTCCAGAATCTGCCCATCGAGCGCCTCGCGGTAGCTCATCACCGAGCCGATGTCTTCGGGCGCATAGCGCTGGCCGACACAGGAATAGATCCCGATCTGCTTGAATAGATAGGCCATGCCAAAGGTGCGGGCTTCGTCGGCCACGATAGGCACCACGCGCGCTCGCAGCGTCGGGTCCTTGAGCAGGCCACCAAGCAGGCGAACAAACGCCATCGTGGTACTCATCTCCTTGCCATCGGCCAGGAGTGCGAACTGGGCGTAGCTTTCGAGTGCCGGTACCGGTAGCGGATCGCAGCTGGTGTGGCGTTTGGGCAGATAGCCGCCGAGCTTGCGGCGCTGGGCTTGCAGGTATTGCATCTCGGCGCTGTCGGGCGCTGGCCGGTAGAAACTCAGGGACGTGACCTGCTCATCGGACAGCGGCAACTGGAATCGGTTGCGAAACGCAATCAGGTCGGTCTCGTCAAACTTCTTCTGACTGTGCGTGGTCATCTTGCCCTGACCGGCGCTGCCCATCCCGTAGCCCTTCTTGGTGTGAGCCAGAATCACCGTCGGCTGTCCCTTGTGCTGCGCGGCGGCAGCGTAGGCTGCGTAAATCTTCACGATGTCGTGGCCGCCGCGCTTGAGGCGGTCAATTTGCTCGTCCGTCATGCCCTGGGCCAACGCAGCCAGGGCCTCGTTCTGACCAAAAAATGTTTCGCGGTTGTAGCGCCCGTCTTTCGCAGCGAAGGTCTGCATCTGGCCATCGACGGTGTTGGCAAAGGCCTTGGCCAGGGCACCGCTTACGTCGCGGGCAAACAGACCATCCCAGTCGCTACCCCACACCAGTTTAATGACGTTCCAGCCGGCGCCGGCAAAGAGTTGCTCCAGCTCATCAATAATGCGGCCATTGCCGCGTACCGGGCCGTCAAGCCGCTGCAGGTTGCAATTGACCACCCACACCAGGTTGTCCAGCTTCTCGCGCGCGGCCAGCGTCAGCGCACTCATGCTTTCGGGCTCATCCATCTCGCCGTCGCCAAACACGCCCCACACCTTGCGCCCGGAGCAGTCCAGCACCTGGCGGTGCGTCAGGTAGTGCATGAAGCGCGCGTGGTAGATAGAGCTGATCGGGCCTATGCCCATCGAGCCGGTTGGGAACTGCCAGAAGTCGGGCATCAAGTAGGGATGCGGGTAGCTGCTCAGTCCGCGGGCGCCCTGGCCGGTCAGGCGGGCTGGTGCGCTCAACTCCTGACGGTAATGCGCCAGATCGTCCTGGGTCAGCCGTCCCTCAAGAAATGCCCGCGCATAAACGCCCGGCGCGCTATGTGGTTGAAAAAACACAAGGTCACCGAGCTGCGGCTTTCCTTCTACGTCACCCCGAGCTTGAAAGAAATGGTTATATCCAACCTCAAACAGGTCTGCGGCACTGGCGTAGCTGGCGATGTGACCACCCAACTCGCCATAGGCTTCATTGGCGCGCACCACCATGGCCAAGGCGTTCCAGCGCATCAGTGATCCAAGCCGCTCTTCAATGGCCAAGTCGCCGGGGAATGCCGGTTGCTGGTCTACCGAGATGGTGTTTACATAAGGCGTCTTCAGCGAAGGCTTCCACGCGATGGCCGGATCCTGTCCCATTTCACGCAGCATACTCAGGATCTCACGCGTGCGAGCGGGCCCTGCGGCCTCGTACAGTGACTGGAGCGCACTGCGCCATTCCTGCGTTTCTGTTGGATCAGGGTCGCTCACGTTTGTCTCGTCGCCAGGGGTATGCATAAGGCACTTGCTCTATTGGGTGGGAATGGCCTGCAACTGCAGAATGAGAACGCTGGAATATGTCGCTGAATTTCAGGCTAAATCGGACTTGCTAGGGCAGTTTATGCTGCGATATACATTTTGTGAAGCGCGTGCATCTGTCGACCTTGACCTGCCTGGCACGCATACCCGCGAACTCCCCAATTTGTCTGACGCGTTGTCAGGGGTCGCTTGGGGATTCGGTCTGAAGAAATGCGGCCGAACCATTAAGTCCGCAGAGTGGGCCAGTGGCAATAAGAGCTGCTGCATATTCAGGCTACCCGGCGCAAGGGGACCGCGGCAGATTGCAGCGCCCCAAACAGATTTTTTGGATCATCGAGCTGCGGGATCAGTGCGATCAATTCACCCATGTCCAATTCACGTGCAGCGTCGTGCATAAAGCGCAGTGCTGAATAGTCTTCCAGCGCAAAGCCCACTGAATCGAAGACCGTCACCTCGTCCTTGTGCAATCGCGCAGGCTTGCGCCCGGCAAGCACTTCCCACAGTTCGGTGACAGAAAAATCCGACGGCAATTGCTGAATGTCTCCTTCGACCCGGGATTGCGGCGCGTACTCTACAAATACACGACTGCGAGTCAATACATCGACATGCAATTCTGTTTTGCCCGGGCAGTCACCACCAACGCCGTTGATGTGCATGCCCGCCTCAATCATGTCGCCCGTCAAGATCGTGGCATTTGTCTTGTCTGCAGTGGCCGTGGTCACAATGTCGCAGTCCTTAACAGCCTGCGCAATACTGGCGCATTGCACAAGCCTCAAGCCCGTATCCTGCAGATTGCGGATCAGCTTGGCCGTGGCAGTGGGGTCCACATCAAAGAGCCGCACCTCCTCGATTCCAACCAGTTCCTGAAACGCCAGGGCCTGAAACTCACTCTGTGCACCATTGCCTATCAGGGCCATGACCCGGCTGTTGGGCCGCGCCAGTGTCCGCGCAGCCAGCGCGGAGGTTGCAGCGGTGCGCAGTGCAGTGGTCAGTGTGAGCTCGCTTAGCAGCATAGGTATTCCAGTGTGCACATCTGCCAGTACGCCGAATGCCATCACTGTGGATAGTCCGGCACGCGTGTTTTTGGGGTGACCGTTGACGTACTTGAAGCTGTAAAGGGCGTTATCTGAGATCGGCATGAGCTCGATGACGCCGTCAGCGGAATGGTTTGCCACTCGGGCAGACTTGTCGAACTCGGGCCAACGCAAGAAGTCCTGACGGATGTTGTCCGCTATACCACTGAGGCATTGCTGCATGCCTTTGCGCTGGATAAGTCGCACCATCTCCGGCGCGGTGATGAAAAGGGTTGCAACGGAACGTCTTTGTGCGGCTGGGGTGTGCATGCGGTTTCTCTCAAACTATTGCGTAGTGAACCGAGAGAAGTTTGCCCAGGACTGGCGTCAATGAAAATCGCCAAAAGTGTGACAATTTGACCTACTATTGCCGTTATGACATCATTTTTTGGATATTTGACAAATTTCTTATGGATGAAGTTGACCAAACCCTGATTGCATTGCTACGCAAAAACGCACGCATGAATGTCGCAGATCTCGCTGTCAAGCTAAAGGTCTCACGCGGCACAGTGAGCAACCGGATTCGCAAACTGGAGGACTCTGGCGTCATTCAGGGATTCACGGTGAAACTGCGCCCAGATTCCGAGCCGGGTGTCATACGCGCATGGATGGGTATATTGGTGGAAGGCAATCAAACCAAGCTAGTCATGGCGAGCCTGCTTGGAGAACCTGGCATCGCGGCGTTGCATGACACCAATGGGCGCTGGGACTTGCTCGCCGAGATAGAAGCGCGCTCCATGGCCGATTTATCAAAGATTCTTGAACGTATTCGGTTGATCAAGGGAATACGTAG
>CAYHDD010000437.1:0-3652 GCA_964355195.1 uncultured Rhodoferax sp.
GAAGACGAGCTCAAGAAACTGTTTGGCGCTTACGTTGAAGCCAAGCAGCAGCAAAACGTGCTCGACTACGACGACCTTCTGCTGTTCTGGTCCGAGTTGATGGCCGACCCTGAACTTGGTGCCGAAGTGGGTGCGCGCTTTGACCATGTGCTGGTCGACGAATACCAGGACACCAACCGCCTGCAGGCGGCGATTGTGCTCGGACTCAAACCGACCGGCAGCGGCGTCACGGTGGTCGGCGACGACGCGCAAAGCATCTACAGTTTTCGGGGTGCCACGGTGCGCAACATTCTGGACTTCTCCCAGCTGTTCAGCCAGAGCGCGCGTCTGGTGACTCTGGAGCGAAACTACCGCTCGACCCAGCCGCTGCTCGACTTCTCCAACGCAGTGATCGCCCAGGCCAGCGAGCGCCATGCCAAGCGCTTGTGGAGCGACAGGGTCGGCGGTGCGCGGCCCCAGTTGGTGATGGTTCCCGACGAGGCCGAGCAGGCGCGCTGGGTCGCCAACCGCATCCTGGAGCAGCGTGAAGCCGGCCTCAAACTCAGGTCGCAGGCAGTGCTGTTTCGCACCTCTTCGCACAGCGCTGCGCTGGAGCTTGAGCTGGCGCGGCGCCAGATCCCGTTTGTGAAATTCGGCGGCCTCAAGTTCCTGGAGGCGGCCCACGTGAAGGACATGCTGGCGATCCTGCGCTTTGCCCAAAATCCGCGTGGCCGCCTGGCCGGCTTTCGGGTTGTGCAATTGATTCCGGGCATTGGTGCGGCGCACGCCACGCGGTTGCTTGACGCCATGGACGTAGCAGTCGACCCGACCGCTGCGCTGGAGGCGTTTCAGGCGCCGGCCAGCGCCGCTACCGGGTGGCAGGACTTTGCGGCTTTGTACCGAGCGCTGCGTGAGCCGCAACGCGCCTGGCCATCCGACCTGGACCTGGCCAAGCGCTGGTACGCACCGCACCTGGAGCGCCTGCATGACGACGCTGCCGCGCGCCGCGCCGACGTCGATAACCTGGAGCGCATGGCCTCAAGCTACACCAGCCGCGAACGCTTTCTGAGCGAACTCACACTCGACCCGCCGCAGGCCACCAGCGACCAGGCAGGTGTGCCGCATCGCGACGAAGACTACGTGATTCTCTCCACCATTCACTCGGCCAAGGGGCAGGAGTGGACATCGGTGCACGTGCTCAACGTGGTGGATGGCTGCATACCAAGCGACCTGGGCACCGGTTCGCAAGCCGAGATCGAGGAAGAGCGCCGCCTGCTCTACGTCGCCATGACGCGTGCCAAGGAATACCTGCATCTGCTGGTGCCGCACCGCTTCTACGTTACCCAGCAAAGCGCCTTCGGTGACCGCCACCTCTATGCGTCGCGTACGCGCTTCATTCCGGACGCGCTGGCGGCGCAAGTCGAGACCCTCGTCTGGCCGTCCGCGACGCCTGACGGGTCCTGCGCGCAGGGAGCCGGTACTGCCCACATTCAGGTGCGCGAGCGAGCCCGCTCGGCTTGGCGCTGATGGACAGTCATGCACGCAGTCACCTGCAGCAAGAAGCCACGCGGTTTTCCGGATGTGGAGATGCGAGGGGTCGAACAAACATTCGTCAGGACACCAGTCCGAGTCCAAGGACGTGCACTTTTTCCCGAAATTTCCCCGCGTGTTCATTGCGAACCACTAGCGTCTTTGGTCCGGCGCGCAGGCATAGCGAGCTGGTCTCCTTGTGGCTGGCCACCTGGTCAGCGGTTTCGGAATCGCGGCATTCGATCAGCACTGCACTGGCACCGGTCTTGAGTGCTTGGCCATCTCGTGCGCAGCGCTGTAAAAACGAATCAACCAACTCCGGCAGCGGCACGTCGTCGTTATTCTCCAAAAAATTCCTGAGTACCTCGATGTCGTGGCCATTTTCAATGGCGGCCACGGCTTTTGGGCGGTCCAGGTGCCAAGTATCGGGCTGTATTGGTTCTGCCCAGAGTTCGAGCAGCAGCGCGTCTTGTGCGCTCAGCGTTCCGCGCACCCGTGTGACCTGCAGGCTTGGCATAACCGAAATGGCTACATTGCTGGGCTCTACCACCGGCTGGTAGGTGGTGTCGAACCCCAGTATGTAAGCCCCCAGCGCAGTGATTCTGAAGCTGTTCAAA
Source organism: uncultured Rhodoferax sp. (assembly GCA_964355195.1). Classification (GTDB taxonomy): domain Bacteria; phylum Pseudomonadota; class Gammaproteobacteria; order Burkholderiales; family Burkholderiaceae_C; genus Rhodoferax. The sequence continues at coordinate 2,127 of CAYHDD010000437.1, forward strand.
CCATCGTAACGGCTCAAAAAACGCAGTTCGTCGGCTCCCCACATACGCCGAAAGTCATCATGTCCCTCAGCGGGGTCATAGTAGGACACATCGACGATGCCGAGCGTCGCTGCATACTCAAATAGTACGGCGGCGATATAGCGGTCTTGCAAAATGTTCCACCCGTGGGAGCCCTCATACCCCAAGCTGCCGTATTGACGTTCGCACAGGTATAGCTTCCAGGGGTCATGGGCAACCACAAAAACATGATCGGCTGCCCGCATGAAGCGTGAAAAATCATCCAGCAGGACCCATCGCCCGATCGGACACTCCTGCAATGCCTTTTCGATAGCCGCACGCCTTGGGGCTATGGCACTCATTGCGCGCCCGGTGCTGCTTTGGCCCTTGATGGCATCCACCCGGCTGAATTCATCAAGCAGCGTGGTTTTGAGCCACCTGCGCCACAGCGTGCGCAGCACATCTGCTGGGGGTGCGCTCAAAGCTTTGATTCCACTGGCGCTCAGCGCCAGGCGCGTGTCGGTGCGCCGCGCCAAGCCAGCGGCTTGAAGCAACATGGGCCAGGCAAAGGCTTTGATCGGACCAATCGTCTGTTCCCACTTATCGATTTTCTCCACGACAGGGTAAAAGTCGCCGGCAACGAGCTTGTCGGCCAGTATATTTAGTGCGCTGCTGCTGGGCAGCGCCGTCTTCGCGCTGACAGTTACGCGCGCATGTTCAAGGGTGCGCAGCATGACCACCACTTCCTGCAAGGCTTCACGTTCGGTCAATCGTTCTGTCAGCCCCTCACCAGCGGGCGCCGTTTCGGAACTGTCCAGTCGGACAGTAGAGGGTTTTGGCACAAACGCAAGCAGGCTCACCTGCAGATCAGCCGGTACAAAATACCTTCGCTCATTCAATGCGTAGTGGATGAACAATGACAGGGCCGATTTTTTTTTGCCGGAATATCGTGTCGACTCAGCCCCAGCCACTTCAAAGGAGGGGTCACCGAGGTACTTGGCTCGAAAGCGCTGCGGCGAGAACTCGCCCTGCGGATGGTGAACTGCTTCGGCAACGGCAGCAGACTGTAGGGTGTCGAGCTTCAACCAAATGGACTGCAACTTTGGGCCCAGCATCGCATCGGCTATTCGCTCGATCAACTCGTCTTTTCGGCCGACGGCCTCGTACTCTGGCAGGTAGCGGACTAAATCCTTCAAGTGTGTAACGACCAAAATTTGGAGGGCTTCTTTAAGCGTGATGGGCATGGCAACGTCCTTCGGGAGAATAGGTGGGTGATTGACAGGTCGAGAGACTGGACGATTGACTGGGACACTCAAACTTCACACGACTAGATCAATAGTCCCTGATTTTGTTGCAATTTGTCTCACATTTTTTTGTACGCATCTATGGGGATACCTCACTTACTTACCGCGTTTTGGAGATACTCACAATCAGGTTGCCAACCGAAAATGGCGTATTGTCGCCCGCGGATCAATCATTGACTGGATGCAACAGATGGGTCAGCGCACGCTGCGCCTGAACGACGTGAC
>CAYHDD010000438.1:0-2676 GCA_964355195.1 uncultured Rhodoferax sp.
GCTGGCCTACAACAAGGACAACCAGGAAGACAAGGAACCCTTGTTCGACACCGTCGACACGCTCAAGGACACGCTGCGCATCTTTTGCGAAATGGTCGGCGGTCAGATCAATCCGGCCACTGGACTGAAGGAGGGCGGAATCAGTCTCAACGCCGAACGCATGGAGGATGCCGCGCGCCGGGGTTACGCCACAGCCACCGACCTGGCTGACTACCTGGTGAAGAAAGGGCTGGCCTTCCGGGACGCCCATGAAATCGTGGCACTGGCCGTCAAGGCGGCCATCGCACAGCAACTTGATCTGTCCGAGCTGCCGCTGGAAACCCTGCAGCGGTTCAACCCGGCCATCGAGCACGATGTCTATCGAGTACTAAGCCTGCGCGGTTCGCTGGAGGCGCGCGACATTCTGGGTGGCACGGCGCCCAAACGGGTGCGCGCGCAGATTGCACAGCACCGCGCCCGGCTCGGCTGATCAGTGGCTTGCCAGGCACAGAATTCAGGGTGGAAGATGCGCCCTCTGATGGTCGCGCTGGCCATGACACTGGGAGGCGCTGCGAACGCGGCTGGCGTCTTTGAGTGCAAGGTGTTGGACGGCGCCGTCAAGGCGCCCGGCAAAACGACGATCGATAAAGCCCACAACCAGGACGCCAAGATCCTGGGTGAGGTGTTTACGGTCCGACCACGCCTGGCCGAGGTCAAGGGCAGCCTGATCTATCGGACCGGGCCGCACAAGGTCGAGGTCTTGCGCACCAGCGAAGATCAGCACAGCCTATTGATTCGGGACGCAGGCATCGCAGGGGATGACGACGTCAGCATCATCACCCTGGACCGCGTCTCCGGACGCTGGTCGTTCAAGCACTACAGCAGTTGGCTGGGGTTGATGACCGCCGGGACCTGCCAGGAGTCATAGCTCACCATCCGCTGTGCAGCAACAAGGCGTCTGCGAAGCGCGCTTGGTCGGGACCGGTCCAGCCGAGCTCAACCGGCCTACAGATCCGACACCAGCGACAGGTTGAAGTGGCGTCCGGGCTGTGTGTAGGCGTCAACCACCGCCGAAGTGGCGGCCAAACCCTGTACGTCGGACCAGAGCCAATACCGGCGATTACTCAGGTTAACCGCACTGAAGCTGACACGCAAGTCCTTGCGCACACGCCACTGGCCATGCAGGTCGAGCGTGGTCGCATCGGCCACTGTGAATTGCGCCACGCGCGGCGGCGTGGCCGGTTTGGGTAAATAAGGGCTGTCCAGTTCATCAGCCTTCTTGGCGGCGTGACGAGTGACATTCAGCGCCAGTTCCCATTTTGGCGCGGCCCACTTTAGACCCAGCCACAGCTTGGCCGGGTTGATCGAATTGAGCGGCAAGCCGCTGGCCTTGTCCCAGCCGTGCGTCTGGCCGTAGGAGAACGGCAGGCTCACGGTCGCGCCCGCCAGATCGCCCAGGTCGAGCACACCCTTGACCTCAAAACCCCAGATTCTGGCGTTGTCGATGTTGACCGACTGGAACAGCAGCGGGTCCCCAGCCACACCGGTTCCGCCGAGCGGCCTCTTGTCGATGATGAGCTGATGAAAGTCGCCGACAAAGGCTGCCACATCAAGGCTGGCGCGCTCCAGGCGCGCGCGTGCGCCGAACTCCAGGTTCCTGCTGGTTTCAGGCTGTAGATCAGGGTTGGCCAGGAGCTTGACAAAGGTCGTTGGCGTCGGGTTCTCGACGAAGCCGTTGACTTGCGCGGCATTGGGCGCGCGAAAGCCGCTGGCATAGTTGCCATACACGCTCCACTTCGGCGCGACGCGGTACAAGGCACCCAGCTTGGGCGTCACACTGGAGCCCGATACCGAGATGCCGGGGGTGGACGACGGCGGTGAAAAACCGTCCTGGCTGATCACGTCCAGAGAAAACCGCTCGACGCGCAGCCCGGGTGTGACACTCCAGCGCTCACTGACCCATTCGCTTTGCGCGTAAAGCGCAACGCTGCTGTCACGCGTGTCGGGAAAGTATTTTTTTGGCACATAGGTCACCAGCGGCTTGGGGTCGAAACCATCGAAGAAGCTGGTGATGTCGGTGCGCGAATAGTCCATCCCGTAACTGAGCTTTTGCGTCCACTGCGGCGACATGACCAGCGTCTTGTCAGCCTGCACACTGGCCTGCCAGGCGCGCTCGCCATAAGCGGTGTCCCGAATACGCACGCCGCCATCGTTGCGCGTCGTGTGCCCGTTGTCCTGAGCGGCGCTATTGTGCAAGCTGAGCACGGTCTGCAACTTGTCCGCAAACGGGCTCGCCGTCGTGTAGCGTGCCTGCCAGGTCAAACGCTCGCGCTGCATCGTCTTGTTGGCGCTTTCGTCGACCACCGATGCAGCGCTGAGCGGCGCCTTGGCGCGGCTCGACAGCAAGTCAACATCGGATTTCTGACGAACATACTCCAGTGTCAGCACATGCTTTTGGCCGGCGTCGGGATGCAACACCAGTTTGCCCAGCACCGAAGCTGTTCGATCCGTTTGCGGGTTGGGCGTGGTACGGTCCAGGTTAGAGGCATCGTTGCTGCCCATGTTGTCCAGACCATGAGCACGATGGGTAGTGGCCGTCAGCAGCCATTGCGCCGACTCGCTGAGGGGCGCGGCCAGCGTCGCGGCAGCGGTCACGCCAGCATCGTCACCGCTGTAGCTCAGGCCCAGTTTGCCACC
>CAYHDD010000438.1:2686-3634 GCA_964355195.1 uncultured Rhodoferax sp.
CCCAGGCTCTTGCGGCCATCAGCGCTGGTCAGGAAGTCGGCCGGTTCGTGGGTGATGAAGTTGACCATGCCGGCCAGGGCATCCGAGCCGTACAAGACCGAACTCGGCCCGCGCACCAGTTCGACCCGCTTGAGCAAATCGAGCGACAGCACATCGCGCCCAAAAGCATTGCTGCCGTTGACGTAGCTTCGCGGCAGGCGCACACCGTCAATCAGCATCAGTACACGGTTGCCATCCTGACCACGCACATTGAAGCCGGCATTGCCGTCGCGTCCGGTCGGGTTGCCGACACCGGTGACCGTGAAGCGCGCCGGGGCGCGCTTGACCTCCACGTTGGGCAAGTTCTTGGCGATGTCGCGAATGTCGCCGATCTGGCCTTCTTCGAGGTCAGCAGCCGTCAAGACGTCCATTGACAGCGGCAAATCGTCACGCCGCTGCTCGTTGCGCGATCCACTGACAACGACCGATTGCAGCGCCAGCGTGGTGGCGTTCGGCAACGGCTGCGCCTGAGCAGCGGCAAGGGCCGCACAGATTCCTGCAATCAGCAGGCTAAGCGTGCGTGGCGGCAAGCCGGGGCCACGGAAGTGTTTCCAGAAAACATGACTGTTCATACGAAGAAGCGGACCAGGTCCAGGGTCAGAGGAAGATGGGAATGCTATCGCAACAACAGGGTTTGGTCGGATTGGACATCACGCATATCGTCCTTGGCTCGGATCAAGCTGCAATTTTCTTAAGCCAAATGAAGGAAAGCCTGAACGCTTTCGGCCACAGTCGGGGCTGTCCGCGTCACCCATTACGCAGCGGCACCCTTTTTTACCCAGGAGACCCCATGTCGCAAAATAATCCACCCCGCGCAGCCCACGCTGCGCACCACGATCCCAACGAGGCGGCGCCGTTCCTGCAACAACTGCTCGACAACCCGGTCATTTTGCTGGTCCTCGGTCTGCC
>CAYHDD010000439.1:0-3618 GCA_964355195.1 uncultured Rhodoferax sp.
TCGCATCGCCACCTTGTTCACCCGGCACCTCTGATTCATTGAAGTCGAGCATCGAAACTCCTATCACTGTGTTTTTGTTGGTTGTTAAATGGGCCGGTGTGGACGCGCGTCTGCCGAATGGGCGGTGGACAAGCATCTGCACTGAGGTACTGGGTTTTGATCGCCACCTCCCGCACAAAGCAAGGATCCAGTCCTACCGCCTGTGCCCAAGCCTCGAGTCGCCAGCAATACATGAAACGCTGTGCTGCAGCCTTATCGAAAGTTTCGGCAAGCGAGCAGTCGGCAATGGCCTGGGATATCACCGACACGATCAGTTGCACCTCTGGGCAATTGGCATCGACACTGCGAAGCAGCATCCGATGCACAGCGCGAATGCCCACCAGTGGTTTGAGCACCTTGGGGTGCTTGCGGGGTTGGATGTCAGTCATGCGCGCTCCTTCCAGCAGCGATCAGCCCACGCACAGAACTTGCACTCAAAGTGGGTTGAATCGGTGAACGCGCGTGGCAACAAATCGCCAGCCTCGGTTGCTTCAATGACACGTACCGCCCGGTCTGACATGCGCTGGGCAAGACCTGCGTCAAAAGGAATCAGCTCGGCATAGACCTCCATGGTGTCGGCGTTGACCGCTGTGAAGAGCGCCGGGTGTTCATGCAGGCCCAGGTAGGTCTGGTACAGCGCAATTTGCGCGGCATAGACCGGCTTGGACACAGCCAGCTTGCGTTTCTCCACGTCACGCCAGGACTTGGCACCCAAGCACTTGTTTTCCCACAGGGCTGGATAGGCAAAGCCTTCAGGGCCACTGATTAGCACCCCGTCGACATGGCCACGCAGGCGGCCATTGGCCACCGAAAAGCCAAACTGCTGACCCTGCCCATCCTCAGTCTTGAGTTGAAAGCCTGCCAGCCGCAGCCAGCGGATTGCCATGTCTTCAGTGCGATGGCCACGTTCAAAGATACGCAGCAACCGTCCGGAGAATCCCTTTTCGGGATCCACCGGGGCCTTGGCGTATTCAAATTGCAGTTGTCTCTCGCAAGAGGCACCGACCCGCGACGCACCCAGGTAGTCGCGCGCCGCAGTCGCATCGCGCTCAGATTCGAGCGCCTGGTCCATCAGGGCTTGCAGGCGACCCGACAGACTCGCAGAAGTGTTGAAGTCAATCACCGCGCGGCCTCCCAAGGTTGATCGCCCTCCATGTCAGCAAACGGGTTCTCCTCCAATGGCGGTGGCTCGTCCCGCATGGGATCGTTGACCGGGGTCTTTCCGGGCATACGCACGGATGGGTACTTGATGCGCTCGTGCTGCGCCGCCATCTCCGACACGTATCCAGTCACGATGGCTTCGATCACTATCAGCGCCTCAGCTTCGGTGTATGCCCCCAGAGGCTTGTCAAAGCCGATCGTGCTGGCAGCGTCACCAAAGCATTTGAGGCACTTGCGCATGGAGGCCTGCTCCAGTGGGGTGATGTCAACCATGGCGTCCTCCGGCGGCATGCCCCTGTCCAGCGCTCGGGTCCAGTTCCCGTAGCACTTGTGAAACGCGTCCTGGCATCGTTGGGAACAGAACACCCAGTCGACGGGATACCGACGAGGGTCGCCGATGCGATGGCGGTTTTCCGAGTGGCCATACCCCCGGGCTTGGCGTGAGCAGACCCAACATTTCATGAGCGCCTCGCATCACTGTGCCCATGACGGTTTGCCCGACACTGGTGCTTGGCTTGCTGGCGCAGCAACACGTGCAGGCGCGACGAATGCGGCTGCGGCCAGTGCGGCAGGACCGGATTGGCCGCCACCTGAGGACACCTTGGGTGCGCCGCCCATCAGCACTGCGTAATCTTTGTGGTCCGGCTCAATGGCCAGCTTTACGACATTGCGGTCTTCCCCCTTGCCGTCCTTCTCGACATCGATGCGGGCGATGAATTCCAGACCATCAAGATCAGAAAAGCTCTCAATGCGCCGGGCGGCAGCGGCCTGTGGGGTATTGTCTTTGGGCTGGATGCCACGCGCACTGTTGAGTGCCGCGCGGATAAAGCTACGCCCCATTTGCCCCCAGGCAGGTCCCTTGTTGGAATGCAGCCCCACGTTGGACCACATCTTGCGCTTTGCAAAGGGTCCAGCAGTGACGATAAATTCACAGGACAGGTACACAGCACCCGTGTCGAACGACTGCGTGGCATAGCCACCAGTCCAGCCCTGGCTGTGATCATCATGGCCACCGGGTTTGATCGTCATGCGCAGTTTCACGACGGTGCCCTTTGGAATCAGGTCGAATGCGCCTTGCTGCGCTTCAGCATCGTTGAAGTCGCTCCAGTTGCTGGAGGCGTTGGAATAGGTGTTCATGGGAAGTCCTTTAAGCGTTTGAGCGGGATGCAATGGAATGAGCCGATGTGTCCTGTCCCAGGCACTTGGCGATGAGTTTTCCGAGGTCGGGTTCCTCGATGGCGTCCAGCCGCCCGCTGCGGTCCTTGGATGGGTAACCGAATGGGTTGTCGGCACGCGTGACAAAGCCGCGATAGGTGGAGCCGTCCTCGGCCTTCAAAATCGCCAGGGTCACGACTTCATCAAGGACACCGGGCAATTCCAGGGCGGTCTTGGTGCCTTCGAGTTGCAACTGGTAGAAGCGGCGATTGAAGTCATCGGTCTTCTCTTCCAGGATGGCGACGTAAATGACATGCTTGTCCCGCACATGCTGCAGGTGCGTGAGCGCCGTGATCATTTCCTGGCCCAACAGGCCATAGGCGCCCCGGTTGTCGGGTTTGCCCGTTTTTTCGCTGAAGGCCTGCGGTTGGGTTTTGCACCATGCAAAGCACAGGCGTGAGAGCACCGTCAGGCTGTCAACAAAGTACGTGTCGTACTTGTCCAACTGCGCCGGATCACCGAATTTTCCGCAGACGTGCTCAAAATGCGCCTGAGAAAAAGCCTGATCAGCACTGGCTGTTGGCATGGGGCCCGCCAGAAACACGACCAGATCGCGGAACTCTGGCCAGGTGCGCGGGCGCACGGTGTCACCCGCCCACTCGCGCACGGAGAGGTCACCTGCTTCCAGATCCACGAACAGTGTGCTGGCTGCAGGCAGCGTTTTGATTTGGGACGTCTTGCCGACACCGGGCGCGCCCACCAGGGCGACCTTGGCACTGTGGCGTTCTTTAAGCCGTTCTTCGGCTGAGATGATGGGCAAGCTCATTACGCCACCTCACGAATCGAGTCACAAACTTCCGGATTCCAGAGGATCTGGTAGCCAGAGTGACCATTGCGGGAAAACGGCAATGCCTCCGCCCAGCGGTTGCCCGATTCGGTCAACTCCCACTCGTCGCGGTCGTTTTTGAACTGGAAGCCCAGCGACTGCAAACGCGTATTGATGGCGCGCGCGGACATGCCGGCACGTTCACCAAGTTGCGTCGGATTGAGGCTGCAGATCGGGTCATTCGCAGGCGGCAGGACTTTGCGCAGTGACTCGACAGACAGTCCTGTATTTTCATAAATCACGGTCAAGGTCGCAGCCATGGCGATGCCGGGCTTCACACCGGGCACTCGGGTGATGGCTTCACCGATGGACAGAATGGCACTGACACGATCCTGGGTCAGGGTAGGCAGATGGGCTACTGACGCAGCCGACACATA
>CAYHDD010000440.1:0-1541 GCA_964355195.1 uncultured Rhodoferax sp.
ACCTCGCTGGCTGGCTTGAAGGTGCGCATGTCGGCAGCCGTCAATTCGCGAACTTCGCCTTCGTCGTCAGTGAGAGGGGGGCGCTCGTATTAAAAGCATTAAAAGGGGACGGTACCCTTTTCTGCTATCCTGTCGTCATGCCCAGATTACCCAGAACGGTATTTGCCGGCCTGCCGCATCATGTGACGCAGCGGGGTAATCGGCGCGAGCCGATCTTTTTTAGCGATGAAGACCGCCTCGTGTATCTTGCTTGGCTTAAGGAATACGCAGACAAGCACCAGGTTGAGGTGCTCGCTTACTGCCTGATGAGCAACCACGTGCATCTGATCGCCGTGCCGGCCACAGACGATGGTCTGCAGCGTGTGCTCAGGCCGCTGCACATGCGCTATGCCCAGCGCGTGAACGTCCGTCAAGGTTGGAGCGGCCACCTCTGGCAAGGGCGTTTTTTCTCGTCGCCCCTCGATGATGCCTATTTGTGGACGGCGATGCGTTACGTTGAATGCAATCCGGTGCGAGCAGGCATGGTGCAGCGCGCAGAAGATTACCGCTGGTCGAGTGCAACTGCGCACTGCACAAAAGAGCCAGACATCCTGCTCAACCCTGAATCGAACTGGGGTAAGCGATTTGCTGCAATTGGTAGCTGGTCCGCTTGGTTGGAGATGGTCGATGAGGTCGAAAAGTTCGACCTGCTGAGAAAAAATGCTAACAAAGGCTTGCCTTGCGGCGCCGCCGATTTTGTACAAGCCCTTGGAATCCAGGCCGGACGCCCATTGGAGGGGCGGCCACAGGGGCGACCTTCCTTAAAAGGGGACGCTACCCTTTCTTTAGATGAAAAAAGGGTAGCGTCCCCTTTTAAGGGTGCCTTTGAGAAAGCGAAGTTGAAATGATTAGCCGGGAAGAAGTGATTTATGCCTATCGTCTCTTGCTGGGTCGCGAGCCGGAGGACGATTCGGTGGTGACGCATTACGCTACCGAGATAGCGAGTTTGAGCGCTATGCGCGAGTTGTTTATGAACTCGGTGGAGTTTCGGATGTCTTGCGAAAAGGTGCAGTCTCCGAGGTCCCCCAAGCCGGGTTTTTTTGGCCCACCTATGGTCGTGGAATTGCAAGCCCCGGCAGAAAAGTTGGATGCCTTGTTTGCCAAGGTGAGCGCGCAATGGCACCACCTGGGCGAGACTGAGCCGCATTGGTCTGTGCTGACAAACGACAGCTATTTTCAGCAAAATTTTCACATGAACCGTGCCGCTTTTTATGCTAGTGGCGAGTCCGAGTTGAAGATGTTTGAGGCGACGCTGGCGCGGGCCGGGGTGGGTACCGAGAGTTTGAAATGTTGCCTCGAGCTTGGCTGCGGCGTGGGGCGTGTGACGGCACCGCTGGCCAGGCGTTTTGAGCAGGTGATTGCGGTCGATATTTCTGCCAACCACTTGCAGGTGGCACAAGAGTACCTGGCGGCGCAGGCTCTGCCCAGCGTGGGCCTGCGGCATCTTGATTCCATTGAAGATGTGAGCCGTCTTGGCAGTTTTGATGTCTTGTACTCGCATA
>CAYHDD010000440.1:1551-3608 GCA_964355195.1 uncultured Rhodoferax sp.
CGCCGCCGGTGGTGGCGCGCTTGTTGCGCGATTTGTTGACCCAGTTGCGCCCTGGTGGCGTGGCATTCTTTCAGGTGCCAACTTACAAGGCCGGTTACCGGTTTTGTATTGACGACTATCTGGATCTGACCAACGTGACCGACATGGAGATGCACTATTTTCCGCAGGCGGCGCTACTGGATTTGGTTGCCGAGCAGGGTTGCAGGGTGCTTGAAATCCGTGAGGATGATGCAATTGGTCTGTCCATCACGGCGGTATCGAATACGCTGCTGGTGCAAAAAGTGGGTTGAAGCAATGTGGTCGATACCTTAGCGCTTATTCTTGAATTGCGGCCGGATTTATGCCGGCGTTTCGGCTTTGACCGACCTGAGCGCCGGGAAGCTTTTTTGGCGTGGCTGGTAACCACCGGCGCGCGTGAGTACCTGGTGCTGGCGCAGGATGAGGTCTTGCGCCAGACGTTGACTGAACCGTCGGAAATTGCTGGTCTGACCAGGATGCAGAGTTTGGTGTTGCAGGCACGCCCGGATGTGCAAGCAGCCTTTCCTTTGCCCGAGCAGCTGGCGGGCTTCTTGCAGTGGTTTTTTAGTTACGGGGTGACGGAACACATTTTGTGGCCCTGGCTTTTGCCACCAGAACCCTTGCCAACCGTGAACCGGCCGTTTGGCGTGAATCTGGTGGGTTATGCCTATGGTCAATTGGGCATAGGCGAAGACGCTCGGATGGCTGCCCATGCTCTACTGGCGGCGGGTGTGCCGATGACCATGCTGAACTTTGAGCCCGGCACTGGCATTGGGCAGAACGATCGCAGCATGGCACAGCACGTGAGCCCGGACGGACCCTACGGCATCAACCTGTTTTGCCTGACGGCTCTGGAAACCGGTCGCTATTATGCGGAGCGCGGCCGCGCCCAGTTTGAGGGACGTTACAACATCGGCTATTGGCCGTGGGAGCTTTCCCGATGGCCGGCGCAGTGGCAGGATTTGACTAATTTGGTGGATGAAGTGTGGGTCTCAACCCAGCACACCCACGACGCGCTGGCACCCGTGATTGCGAGCATGGCGCGACCGGTGCCGTTGCTTGTTATGCCGATGGCGGTGGAGTTGGGGCCGGTGGCGCACACCGGCAGCAGCAAGCAGCGCCTGCGCAAACATTTTGATTTGCCAGCGCGGGCATGCCTGTTCTGTTTTTCATTTGATTTGAATTCATCTGTTCACCGCAAGAACCCGCAAGCTGTAGTGGATGCTTTTTTACAGGCCTTTCCGGTTGCTGATTGGGGCCCAGACCGGGTGGGCCTGGTGGTCAAGGTGCACCCACCCAAGCGCCACCACGCGGCTTGGGAACGGCTGAAGGCCCTAGCGGAGAGTGACCCGCGCATTCATATTGTTGAATCTACCCTGCAGCGCCCGGAACTGCTGGCCTTGTACCGGACCTGTGACTGCTTTGTCTCGCTTCATCGGGCCGAGGGTTTTGGCCGCGGCATTGCAGAGGCCCTGCAGTTGGGGATGCATGTGATTACCACAGGGTACAGCGGCAACGTCGATTTTTGTCAACAACCCGGCTTTGCACCGCAGGTGGACCTGGTGCGTTACCGGCTGGTTAAAGTAAGGAAGGGCCAGTACCCGTACGCAGCAGATCAGGTGTGGGCCAATGCTGATGTGCAGCACGCCGCCAGCCGCATGCGGGCTTTTGCAGACAGATTTGCCACGAAGCAGGGTGCCAGCACGGTTCACCCGGTTCCCGAAGGCGGCTGGCCAGTGTTTTCGGCGGCCACGGTGGGGCAGCGCTACCACAAGCGCTTAAAGGGTGCTTAAAAGGGGACGCTACCCTTTTATGATGGCGTATTGCGATATTTCATACATAATCGGTTTATATTAGATTATGTGTGTAAAAAAGTACTATGGTCTTGAGGCGTCGTCTTCTGGCTTTTGGCAGCGTACCGTTTAGCCACGGGGCGTTGCTGCCGTTGCTGGCTGAATATCGCCGCCCGAATGACAAGATAGCCGCGCTGCTGGCGCGTGGTGATTTGGTGCAGCTTCGCCGGGGGCTCTATTTGCTGG
>CAYHDD010000441.1:0-3603 GCA_964355195.1 uncultured Rhodoferax sp.
TGTTTCAGCTCGATGAGTTTGGCCTGTTCCTCACGGCCGTCGCTGATCGCAAACGATCACCGCGTTACCTGTCTGAGATCCTGGACCTCATGACGGAGCTCTATACGACGTCCGGCACGACTTACTTCGGCATCGAGTACGCGAACAACCAAATGAACAACTCGCACCGCTCGATCCAGCAGCCGTGTGCGTGCATCTACGGCACCACCACGCCGATTCACTTCTGGCAAGCCCTTCAATCGTCCAACGTAGGCGACGGCTCGCTTGCGCGTTTCATTATTCTGCAGAGTGAAAACGACTTCCCCGACAGCAACGCTATGTTCGGCAAGCCTGATCCGCCGCAAAGCCTGATCGATCAACTGCACCTGATCCACGAGGGCGGGGGCAAGCTCGGCGGCAATCTTGCCGATGTTGGCAGTGTCGACGAGATTGTGTTTGAGCCGCGCGTTGTGCTCATGAATGCTGAGGCTCGCACAATCTTTGACCAGCTCGACCGGCAGTTGCTCGAACGTCTGCGTCTGTCGCGAGGCACAGGGTTTTCATCGATCCTGGCACGTGTGGAAGAAAACGCAACCAAGCTCGCCCTGATCCGCGCCGTCTCGCGTGATCCGGTGGATCCGCAGATTGAGGCCGGCGACGCCAACTGGGGCATCTTGCTATCGCAGCACTGCGCTGAACTAACCATCCGTGAGGTCGGCGTGCACGTTTCAGAGAACCAGACTGAGTCGCATCACAAGCGTGCGGCTCATATAGTTCAAGACGCGGGTCCCCGCGGTTTGACCAAACGAGACTTTACGCGGCGCACCCAGTTCATGGATCAGCGCCAGCGCGATAGCGTCCTGCGAACCCTGGTTGACGCCGGACTCGTTGACGTTATTACGATCAGTCAAGATCGCGGCAGACCGCTACAGATGATAAAAGCTTTATGAATCAACGATCTTTTTGGCTCTGGCCGATTAACTTCATTCCGTCATTTCGTCAACGTAGATAGATAAATAGAGAGTAGTTAAGTCAATATTTATTTATTTAAATATAGATCATTTTTTTTATTTCTCTCTATAGAACACTGGTATGGGTATGTATTTGACACCCCCCTTGACGAAATGACGGAATGACGGAATAGCAAATCACCCCAGACATGAGGGAGCCACACCCGCCCTGCCCCGGCGCGTGGCGCTGCTCCTCCAGGTCGCTTTACCGCACCTTTGGAGGACACCCTGATGACACCCGACCTCACCATCCCGCGCACAGCGGTCCTGGCCCTGGACCTTGGCACCACCACCGGCTGGGCCCTGCGCTCGGTCGGCGGCCCCATCGCCCACGGCTTTGTGAGTTTCAAATCCCAGCGCTTTGAAGGCGGTGGCATGCGCTACCTACGCTTTCGCCGCTGGCTGACCGACATGAAGGCCACCGTGGCCGACACACAGGGCATTGGCGCCGTTTATTTCGAGGAGGTGAGGCGTCACCTCGGTGTTGACGCCGCGCACGTCTACGGCGGTCTGATGGCCACACTCACAGCCTGGTGCGAGCACCACCAGATCCCCTACCAAGGTGTGCCGGTGGGAACCATCAAACGCCACGCCACTGGCAAGGGCAACGCCAGCAAAGGCGATGTCATCGCGGCGATGAAGGCCAAAGGACATCCCGTCACCGACGACAACGAAGCCGATGCGCTGGCGCTGCTGCACTGGTCCATGACCCAGGGCGCGACGGGAGACCAGCCATGAGCCTCAGCTGCGCACTGGGTCGCTTGATCGGCCAGACACCCGCCACCGAGAGCGAACTGCGCGCCATGCGCGCCGCCGCCTGGCACAAGCAAGGCATCCTGGTGGTCGACCCCGATTTGATCCGAGACGAGTGGGAACACCAGAGCCTGATCAACATCGGCAATCGGCTCTTTGGCCGACGCACGCCCGCACCGCCAGCCAAGGAGCAGCGCCATGGGTAGGAAGATCGTCGTCGAGCCCCTGCAGCACGGCTGCCTGGTCGAACTGCCCGGCGCTCGCGTGGCTGAATGGATCAGCGAAGGCGAGGAAGGTACGACCCACCGCACCGAACACTTTCGAACTGTCGATTCGCTTGGGCTGTTGCTCCGCAATGGTGCGATCAACCAATCGATGCACGACGCTGGCCAGGACTTTGCACGCACCTTTGTCTTTGCCCAGATGAGTCCGGCAGGCTCCGCGCCGCTGAACCGTATCCCCGGTGGCCAGTGGAAGGACAGCATGACCGAGCGCTGTGCCTGGGCTCGCAAACACCTCGGCGAGGCTCTGGACGCGGTGGGCGGCATTGGCAGTCCCGGAGGCTGCGCCGTCTGGCACGTGGCCGGTTTGGGTCGCAGCGTGCGTGAGTGGTCGGCGCTCGAAGGGTGGAACGGGCGCGCACTCAACCAGTACGAGGCCAAGGGAATCTTGGTGGGTGCTTTGGGGGTGCTGGCGGTGCACTATGGCTATGGAACTCGGTGAAACGACTTGTCAGGACGATGTCCGGACGTTAAGATAGGCTATTCTTTCCAAAAAGGAACCATTTGTGACTGCTGCTGTCCATTCCAAATCCGAGCGCATTGACGTGCGCGCCAGCACCCCGGTGAAGCAACTGCTTCAGGAGGCTGCGCGCGTTGCGCACAAGAACGTCAGTGAATTCTTGCTGGATGCTGGCATCACTGCGGCCAATCAAACGCTTGCCGATCGCACCCGCTTCGAGTTGACACCAAAGAAATGGCTGGAGTTTCAGTCGGCACTGGACAGACCGGTGAGCGTCAAACCGAAGCTCAAGAAGCTCATGACCGAATCGGGGATGCTTGGTTGAACTCGCAGGGTTACGAGCCAGTTCACAAGCTGGTCGCGGCGGACGCCTTTGACTCGTTTGACTGTGGTCAGAGCGAACTCAATCAGTTCCTGCAGCGATTTGCGCTGACCAACCAGAAGTCCAACAGCGCTACGACTTACGTCTGTTGTCACTCAGGACAAGTGGTGGGCTACTACAGCCTGGCCGTCGGCAGTGTCGAGCCAGCATCGGCTGCCCCAAGGGTTGTCAAAGGCATGCCCCAGCATCCGGTGCCAGTGATGATCCTGGCGCGGTTGGCCATTGATGTCGGGCATCAGCGCATCGGACTTGGTCGAGCATTGCTCAAGGACGCATTGAAACGCACGGCGCAGGCAGCAGACATTGCCGGCATACGAGCGTTGCTGGTGCATGCCAAGGATGAGTCGGCTCGGGACTGGTATCTCCAATGGGAGTTCGAGTCCAGCGCGACCGACCCGTTGCATCTCTTTCTGCTGATGAAGGACCTGAAGGCAATGCTCGGGCTTGGCGCATGATCAGGCCCTGCTTCGCATGATTTGCAAATCATCAAATAGTCTATTGACACGGTATATATCGAACAGGTAGTATTCCGCTAATCACTCAAATCACGCCCACACGGTTCGTTCCTTGTGGGCGTTTTGTTTAAGCAAATCACTTTGCTCGATGACTTGGAAAGTGACGATGCACAGGCAGCCGCCCGAGATTTCAATGGGTCCTTCCTCGCCATTTCGCAATGCGGGGGGAGCGAGCGCAAGACTCCCGTAGCGACAGAGTGCAAACCTGGGTTTGCACGGGTTT
>CAYHDD010000442.1:0-3603 GCA_964355195.1 uncultured Rhodoferax sp.
TTGCAAACACCCCCAGACCCACCACCAGGCCGCGCACGACGGCGGCTCCGACATAGGCCACAAACCAGTTAAGGTAAGACAGCGGTGTCAGCATCAGAAATACCAGGTTGCCCATCACCTTGCTCATGATCAGTGACGACGAACTGTTGGCAAAAGCATTTTGCAACAAGCTCATCATCGCCAGCCCCGGCACCAAAAATGCGCTGTAGCTTACGCTGTCGTATACCTTCACATGCGCTTCCAGGGCATGACCAAAGATCAGCAAGTACAACATGGCGGTCAGCACCGGACCGGCAATCGTCTGAAATGCTACTTTCCAGAAACGCAAAACTTCCTTGTAGAACAGCGTTTGCCAGCCACTCATGCGCCACCACTCCCGATCGGCTCATGACTTCTGTTCATCACAGCCAGAAACACATCTTCCAGGTCGGCCTTGCGAATCTCGACGTCCTGCGCGACCAGTCCAGCCTCACGCACCTGTGCCAGGTAAGTCTCGATTTCCAGTGCGTCATGGGCCGGGAATTGAACGATGCGCCCTGTGATGCGCGCGCGCTCGGCAAGCGCCGCAGGCAACTCACGGTCGACCTTGAAGCGCAGGACATTGCTGGACGCAGTCTTGAGTAACTCACTGGTACGGTCAAGGGCCACGATTCGTCCGGTCTTCAACATGGCGGTGCGTCCGCACAGAGCCTCCGCCTCCTCCAGATAGTGGGTTGTCAGCAAGACCGTATGGCCTTGCTTGTTGAGTCTGGCAATGAATTGCCAAAGAGTTTGGCGCAACTCCACATCAACGCCTGCGGTGGGTTCGTCAAGCACAATGACGGGCGGCTTGTGCACCAAAGCCTGCGCCACCAGGACGCGACGCTTCATGCCGCCCGAGAGCTGTCGCATATTGGCTGACGCCTTGTCGCTCAGCCCCAGGTTCTCGAGCAGCTCATCAATCCATGCATCATTGTTGCCAATCCCAAAATAGCCGGATTGAAAGCGCAGGGCTTCCCGCACGCTGAAGAACGGGTCAAACACCAGTTCTTGCGGCACCACGCCCAAGCTGCGTCGGGCGTTGGCGTAATCCAGCACCACATCGTGCCCCAGCACCAAGGCTTTGCCGCTGGTGGCGCGCGAGAGGCCAGCCAAGATGCTGATCAAGGTGGTCTTGCCAGCCCCGTTGGGGCCCAGAAGCCCGAAGAATTCACCCTCAGCAATATCCAGACTGACACGGTCAAGCGCGAGAAAGGTGCTACCTTTTAGCCCACGGGGTGCCGGGTAGGATTTGGTGACGGATTGAAAGGAGATGGCCGACATGGAGTTGCCTATGCTGTCGGCAGCAGTTCAATGATGCCGTACAAGTTCGCCAAGTCGTGCAGGCGTTGGGGCAGGCCGCGAATCGAGAAGCGCTTACCCAAAGCCAGGCTCTCACGTCGAGCCTCCAGCAGCACGGCCAGCGCCGCAGAGTCAAAACGGTCCAAGCCGGTGGCATCCAGCACAACATCAAGCTCGCGGTGGTCGCGCAAACCCTGCACCAGCATGCGCAAACATGGGCCGGCCTGGGAGTGCGTCAGTTCATTGGGTAAGACCAGCAACATTCACCCTTTTTTAGCGTTCGCCTTGTTGCGCTCAGTCAGCGTGGTGATCAAGCCATCGAGCCCTTTGGCGTTGATTTGCTGGGCAAAATCGCTTCGATAGGTTTCGACCAACCAGGCACCCAGCACATTGAGGTTGTAGATCTTCCAGCCTGCGCCTTCGCCGGGGGTCTTTTCCAGCCGGTAGTCGAGCTGAATGGCGTCACCCCGTCCCTTGACCTCGGTCCGAACCACCACCTCTTTGTCTTCCGCCGCCGCACGCATGGGTTTGACGAAGATGGTCTGATCGCTGACCTGCGTCAGGGCCCCCGAGTAGGTCCGCACCAGCAGGGTCTTGAACTCGTCCTGTAGCCGCTTTTGCTGCTCCGGACTGGCCTGGCGCCAGGCAGGCCCCACCGCCGCCGCTGTCATGCGCTGAAAATTCACATTCGGCATGATCTTGGCGTCGACCAGCGCCACAATCCGCGCCACATCGCCGGACTGAATCACCTTGTCTGTCCGGATGCTCTCCAGTACTTCCGACGACAGCCGCTTGATCAAGACGTCAGCCGCTTCGTCTGCGGCATGCGCCACAGACGCCAGCACGCCCAGCATGCCAAAAACGAGGCCGAGCAACAGGCGGTGTGAATAACGTGGTCTCATGGTTTGACTTCCTTGCTTGGCGTCGGCGAAGTGTCGGACGCATCTTCTTCCGGTGGGTTGCCATCAAATATAGCGCTGCGCCGACGCTGGAGAAATGCCTCCCGAACGAACGTATACCGGTCAAGCGCAGCCTCTTCCAGCATCGTGCTGGCTTTGAGCAGGTCCGACCTCTGGTCGATCAAGCGCAGGACCTTGGCCGAGTTGCGGGTCGGGATGTGCGGCACATTGGCCACCAGGTCACCCTTCAAGTCAACTGGCAGGGCTAGCGCATCGCGCAATGTCGATGAACCTAAAAGAGGCAGAACCAGATAGGGCCCACTGGCGACACCCCAGTAGCCCAGCGTGTGTCCGAAGTCGCTCTTGTGCCTCTCAAGGTCCATCTCGGTGGCGACATCGAACACACCGCCCCAGCCAAGTACCGTATTGACACCGACACGGTGCAAGCCGTCTATGGCCGCTTGCCCCTTGAATTGCAGAAGGCTGTTGATCAACGACCAAATGTCTTCGATATTGCCAAAGAAATTGCCAATGCCCTGACGCAACCTGACGGGCGCGACATCCCGGTAGGCGCTCGCCACCGGTTTGAGCACAGCGGCATCAACGGCATCGTTGAAGCGGTACACACTGCGGTTGAACGGCTCCAGCGGGTCGCGCGGGTCAGCATTGGGTCCAGTAGCGCAGCCCGACAAGAGTAGCGCCACCAACAGCAAGTCCAGCCTCAAGACACGAAAAAGGGCCCAGTCCTGACTTGATCGTAAGCGCCGGTTGTCGATGGTCATTTCTTTCCCTTGGCGGCATCCGAAGTGCTGCCCTCGGCTGCCTTGCTATAGAGAAACTGTCCAATCAAACTTTCCAACACCATGGCAGACTGTGTGTTGGAAATGCTGTCGCCCGCCACCAAAGTCTTCTCCTCCGCGCCTGGCTCCAAGCCCAGGTACTGTTCACCCAGCAAACCGCTGGTCAATATCTTCAGCGAACTGTCCTTCGGGAAAGCATAGCGACTCTCCAGCGCCAGCGTGACACGCGCCTGAAATGCCTTGTCATCGAACACGATCTTCTCAACGCGCCCGACAACGACACCCGCGCTGCGCACCGCCGCTTTCGGTTTGAGCCCGCCCACGTTGTCAAACTTGGCTTGGACGGTGTAGCTGGTCTGAAAACTAAGGCTCAGCAAGTTCGCCGACTGCAAGGCCAGAAACAGAATTGCCACAGCACCGACCAATACAAACAGACCTACCCAGACATCACTTTTTGAACGCTGCATCAAACTTTCCTTCTAACTTCCAACATCCCGTTCCCAGTTGGGGACAGAAATCCAAACCTCCAACATCCCGTTTCGAGTTGGGGACAGAGCTTGTTCGCTTCGCGTAACTGCGGTCTG
>CAYHDD010000443.1:0-3589 GCA_964355195.1 uncultured Rhodoferax sp.
CGTTGCCGCCAGAAACGGCCAGACCTGAGCGATCGACTGCTGATTGGCGCACAGCATTCGCTGCGTGTTGACCACGGCCTTTGGGTTGCCGGTCGAGCCTGACGTGAGCAGAAACTTGGCAATGGTGTCGGGCGTGATCGCGGCGAAGGCGCGGTCCACGGCTGCATCGGCGGCCTCGCCCTGGAGGGTCGAAAAAGCAGTGGCCCCAACAGCGGGCGGCGGGTTGGCGCTGACGACAACTTCGATGCCCGTCAGATCAAGCGCCGCCAGGGCGAGCGCGAAGCGCACGCCGTCGGCGACGTAGATCAAGCCAGGGCGCAATAACTCGACGATGCCCCTCAGCTTGAGATGGTCCTGGGACATCAATGAATAGGCGGGCGAAATCGGCGCCACCGCAACACCCACATGCATGGCGCCGAGCGTCAGCAGTGCGTGGTCAACGCTGTTGTCCGACAGAATCGCAACCGGGCGCTCGGCCCCCAGCCCACGGCGCAGCAAAGCACTGCCAATCTGCCTGGTCTGATCCAGTGCCTCCTGGTAGCTCACCCGACGCCAACCGGCAGCAGATCGCTCTGCCAGAAAGCAGGCCTGCGGTGTTTCACGCGCCCAGTGCAGCAGCCACTCACCGACGCAGCGCGAATAGGGGGCCAGGCGCTGCGCCGAGCGCAAGACCAGCACGCCGCCTTCGCGTTGCTCAACAGTCACCTCCGGGCGGGCAAAGTCGAGTGCGGCAAAAGCAGCTTGGCTCACTTGAGAATCCTCCAGTCACCGTTTTCGACCGTGGCCATGACCGCAGCGCGAGCATCCAGGCCGTTGTGATCCTTGGCCGACATGTTGAAGACACCGTGCACCGCGGGCAGCTCAGCCACGTTTTCAAGAGCATCGCGCAAAGCGGACCGGAACTCGGCGCTTCCCGGCTTGGCCTTCTTCAGGGCCTCCGGCACGGCGCGGTTGAGCAGCAGATAGGCATCCCAGCCATGGCCACCAAAGGTTGACCGGCTGTTCGCGCCGTGCGCGGCTTCATACAGTTTGATGTATTCAAGCGCCGGCTTTTTGGATGGGTGGTTGTCGGCAAGCTGCTCTGCCAAGAGCATCGGTCCAACCGGAAATATCGTTCCCTCGACGTTTTTGCCGCCGACGCGCAGGAAGTCGCGGTTGGCAATGCCATGCGTCTGGTAGAACTTGCCCTTGTAGCCGCGTTCGATCAGGGTCGACTGCGGCAACACGGCCGGCGTGCCAGACCCGGCGATCAGAATCGCGTCGGGCTTGGCCGCGATCAGTTTGAGCGCCTGTCCCGCAACGCTGGTGTCGTTGCGCTGGTAGCGTTCGACCGCGCTGATCGCTATACCTTTCGCACTGGCGGCGTCCTGCATCCCCTTCAGCCAGAGTTCCCCGTAGGCATCGGCGTAGCCGATGAATCCGACGGTCTTGATGTTGTTGGCGGCCATGTGGTTTGCAATCGCAATCGCCATCTGGTTGAAGTTTTGGGGTGTGATGAAGACCCAGGGCGCCTTGTCCGCAGCCGGTGCGAATGGCGCCATGGAGATCTGTGGCGTCTTGCTCTCGAACGCCACTTCGAGAATGGCCATCGACGTCGGCGTTGCTGTCGACCCGATCAGCGCGTCGACTTTGTCCTCGCCGGTCAGTTTGCGTGCGTTCTTTACCGCCGTGCTGGTGTCGGTTGCGTCGTCAAGCACGATGTACCGGACCTTTTCACCGCCGATGGTCTGCGGCAGCAGAGCAAACGTCTGCTTTTCGGGAATGCCCAGCGAGGCCGCCGGACCGGTTGCCGAAACGCTGACGCCGATGGTGATGTCAGCCCAGGCCGACGCTGCCGACAAACCGAAAACAATGGCCTGTAGCACAGCGAATTTCTTTGCTTTCATAGGGGTCTCCTGTTGTAAATCTTGCCTCCGTTGACAGCCGCATGGCTGGACCTCAACGCTGAAATGATTGTAGGTAGGGGCAGATTGCTGTCAATGTCCCATGCACAACGCGGCACCACTCAGGTCTTCATGGTGCCTGAGGACATGCCGCGACCAGTGGCGGGGACAGCGTTGGCAAGGCGCTGGCGGGGCTCGGTGGCGAGTCATCTTTTCAGCAATCGTTTCATCAACAAAGTGGGGAAGTCCTGCCTGTGCCCCGCGATGACGTACACGAAGATGTCGCCGTCGATGCGCCGGTAGACAAGCTTGTGATGCGAGGTATAGACGTTCAGGTAGTCAAATACGCCGACCGCCGCCAGCACCTGCACTGGGGTTCCCGTGAAAACACCGGTGTCGGTTGTTGCCAGTTTCTCAAAGATTTCATCCTCGGCTTTCAACCACCCTGACTCGCCCCACTTGTCAAGCATGTAGGCTTGAAGTGAAAGCAAGTCGTCCTGTGCATCAGGAAGAATGGCGACGGTCATTACTTACGCCCCTGCCGAGCAGCCAAAAGCTGTGCACGTGATTCCTTGACAGAAATGCCCCGGGCCTGCAATCGGTCCTTTTCTCCGAGGGAGATGACTTTGAGAGCGGCAATAAGTTCTTCCTTTTGCTGAAATTGCTTCACGCCTTCAATCACCATGCTCGCCTCACCATTCTGAGTGATGACGAATGGATTTCCGTTCAGCGCCAGATCCTCTGAAATCTGAGCCGCATGGCTTTTCAGATAGGAAATGGACTTGATGTTGGCGACGGATTGCATGGCATCTCCTTTATATAAACGGGTCCGAATTTAGACCCGAATTCGGTTGAAGTCAAGCTTGATTGACACACCCTCACCCCGCCAACAACGCCGCATTGCCCCCTGCCGCCGTGGTGTTGACGGTGATGGTCTGTTCGGCGCAGAAGCGGACCAGGTAGTGCGGACCGCCGGCTTTGGGGCCGGTGCCACTCAGACCCTCGCCGCCGAAGGGCTGCACGCCCACCACGGCGCCAATCTGGTTGCGGTTGATGTAGACGTTGCCGATGTGAGCGCGCCGTGCCATCGCCTGGGCGCGGCTGTCGATGCGGGTCTGGATGCCAAGGGTCAGGCCGTAGCCCAAGTCATTGATCTGGTCGATCAAGGCCAGCGGGTCACCACGCCAGCGCACGATGTGCAACACCGGGCCGAAGATTTCATGCTTCATGTCGGCGATGTTGGCGATTTCAAAGGCCTGTGGCGCAACCAGGTTGGCGGGTGACTCCGGTGTTATGGATTGCCGCGCTTCGCTCGCAATGACGGGGCCGGGTTCAATGCCGGGACCGGGTTCGGGACGGGTGGTCGATGACGGACCCAGCAAGGGCTTGGCCTCGCGACGCAGGCGTTGCAGGTGTTGCGCGATGCCGTCGAAGGCTTCGCGGTCAATCACCGGGCCCAGATCGGTCGCCAAGTCGGCCGGGTCTCCCGTGACCAACTCTTTGGCTGCACCCTGAATCATCTCGATCACGTGGTCGGCAATTTCGGCATGCACGCACAAGAGGCGCAGCGCCGAGCAGCGCTGGCCGGCACTGCGAAAGGCTGACTGCATGACGGCGTCACTGACCTGCTCGGGCAGCGCCGTACTGCCAACCAGCATGGCGTTGATGCCACCAGTCTCCGCGATCAGCCGCACGATAGGGCCGTC
>CAYHDD010000444.1:0-3576 GCA_964355195.1 uncultured Rhodoferax sp.
CGGACAGGACGGTTTCATCCAGTCCAAATTCCTTCATCAGCGCGCGCTCTTTGGCCTTGCTGATTTTCATGCGAAGGGGTTTCACCTTCTCGTTCGTGGTGATCGGCTCGCCGACCAAATCAGCCTCAATATCGGCCATGTCGGCGTTGTCAACGCTGTCTGTGGCCAGGGGTGTCTTGGGTTTTCGACCGCGCTTGGCGCCGGTTGTGGCAGTACTTGGCGAGTCAACGGATGGTGCCTTGGGCGGTCGCCCTGGCTTCTTCTTCACAACAATTTCACCATTCACAGTGGGTCGTGGACCCTTCGCTTCTGTGACGGAAACTCTGGCAGGCGATTTAGGAGCCGTCGTTTTCGTCGGTCGCTCCTGCTTCTTCGGCACCGTCGGTTTGAGTTCTATCGTGCTCTTCTTTGGGCTTGCCGCGGGCTTGCTGGCTACCCTGGCATGGACCTTGGTGGCCGGTTTGACCATCGTTGCGTTAGGCTTCTTGGATTGTTGAGCAGGCATCTAAAGACCTCAGAACTAAAAACGGACAGAATAAAAAGGCGCCCTACAAGAGAAAGGCGCAATGCGGGGCAGAACCCCTTACAGCAAGATGGGAGGGCGAACATTTGGTATGCAGTCCTTGCGGAAAGGCAGCCGGTTGAGAGCTATGTCTTCGATTGGCCAAACCCGGAGGTGCTGCTGTCGCTCTTGCCGTGAGCATGGGAGTCGGATTATACCGTAGCGGACAGCAAAGTATCTGTCACGAGCGCCCTGCACCAAGTATGGCTTCGATCTGGAGTCGGCGTGTTTGCAGCTCGCGATAATGGCTGAGCGCAGCTGGATCAAGCTCAACGCGGTGGATAGCCTCTGTCTCCTGCAACTTCAGGCGCTCGATCAGCATGCGATCAAGCAAATCCCGCAATTCGTCGAACGAGGGGTCGACCTGGGCGGTGCCATCCAGTTCGTAACCCGACATGAGCCTCAGCGCCAGCTCTTCGTCAGGGTGTCCCCGCAGGCCCTCGCGCAAGGCAGTCCAAGGTTGCGTTCCGTGCTCGTGCAGTTGGCGTTCCAGCCAGACAAACAAGGGGCCATGCGGTGCGGGCAACTCGCATAGCATGGTGTGGTCCTCTGCCGACAAGCCGTTCAGCATCGTGATACCGCCCAGCAGCAAACGGACGGCGTGATCGGCCCTGCTGACAGGCAGCGGTCGGTGGCTTGATGGGTGGTGCGAAGCCCTGCTTTGAGCATGTGGAAGGATGCGCTGGCGGTACTCGCCTGGGGGACTCACCCGGTTGGTGTCAGGTTGTGAATGATTCTGCGTCTGAAATGAAGACTTTGGGTTCCACAAATCGGTCAATTCGGAACTCGCCAAGTGCACGAGTTCGGCTATTTCGATAAGCAATTGCCGCTTCAGGGCTCCATCGGGCAGTGGCAGCCACAGAGATTTGGCGTGATTGGCCATTTGGGCCCGCCCCTCGGCGTTCGAGAGGTCGCAAGACTCCCGCGCCGCGTCCATCAGAAAGCGGCTCAGCGGTATGGCATCGCCTACGTAACGCGCAAAGGCCTGCTGGCCAAACTCCCGAATAAAGCTGTCGGGGTCGTGTTCAGTCGGCAAATACAGGAACTTGATACTGCGCACATCGCTGGCAAAGGGCAGGGCACAATCCAGCGCCTTGCGCGCGGCGCGCCGACCAGCGGCGTCTCCATCGAAGCTGAACACAATTGAATCGGTGAAGCGAAACAGCTTTTGGACGTGTTCGGTCGTGCAGGCTGTTCCCAAGGTCGCCACGGCGTTTGGAAATCCGAGCTGTGCCAGCGCCACGACGTCCATGTAGCCTTCAGTCACCAGTGCGTAGCCGAACTCGCGAAGCGCGTTGCGCGCTTCAAACAAGCCATAGAGTTCGCGTCCCTTGCTAAAAACCGGTGTTTCAGGGGAGTTGAGGTACTTGGGTTTGCCGTCTCCGAGGACTCTGCCGCCAAACCCGATGCATTCACCCTTGACGTTGCGAATCGGAAACATCAAGCGGTCGCGAAACCGGTCATAGCGTTTCTCCGGTTCGCCTTCTTCCAACGCCAGAATTGTCAAGCCGCTCTCCACCAGCAGGGGATCGTCGTAGCTGGGAAAGACACTGGCCAAATTTCGCCAACCTGCAGGCGCGTAACCCAAGTCAAATTTCCCGGCGATTGCACCCGACAAACCACGCCCTTTGCAGTATTCGATCGCCCTGGGTGAATCCTTCAGCTGCTTCTTGTAAGCGTCAACGGCTCTTTCAAGAAGTTCGCCCAGGCTTGACTGCCGTTTGCGTTGCTCAGAAGCGCGAGCACGTTCTTCGGGAGTCGTGTCATCCTCGGGGATGGGCATCCCGTAATGTTGCGCCAGATCTTGAACCGCCTCGACAAAGGTCATGCCGGCATGGTCCATCAAAAAGCCAATGACGTTGCCATTCTTGCCACAACCAAAGCAGTGGTAGAACTGCTTCGCGGGACTGACGGTAAAAGAGGGTGACTTTTCGTCGTGGAAAGGGCACAGGCCCATGAAATTGGCGCCGCCCTTCTTCAGTTGCACATAGCGCCCGACGACCTCAAGGACGTCTGCGCGCGCTACGAGTTCTTGAATAAAGCTTTGCGGGATGCTCACGGTTGCTATTGTGGCGCACTCCCGCGCGCCACAGGCCATCCACGGTCTCCGGTCGACCTAGGAAGCCGACCACAGCACCGATCAGCGCGGTGCAAGCCTGATCGCGCCGTCCAGTCGGATGACTTCGCCGTTCAACATGTCGTTCTCAAAAATGTGCAGCGCCAGCTTTGCATAGTCTTGCGGGGTGCCAAGACGGGAAGGGAAGGGCACACTGGCCGCCAGTGATTCCTGTACTTCCTTGGGCATTCCAAACATCATGGGTGTACCAAAGATGCCGGGAGCGATGGTCATATTGCGAATGCCATTGCGCGCCAAATCGCGTGCGATCGGCAAGGTCATGCCGACAATACCGCCCTTTGATGCACTGTAGGCGGCCTGACCGATCTGACCATCGTAGGCTGCAACCGAGGCGGTGGAAATCATCACGCCACGCTCGCCCGTTACCTCCGGCTCGTTCTTGCACATGGCATCTGCCGCAAGTCGAATCATGTTGAAGCTGCCGATCAAGTTGACGGTTACGCACTTGCTGAAACTTGCCAGGCTGTGAGCGCCGCTCTTGCCAACTGTCTTTTCTGCCGGTGCGATACCTGCGCAGTTGACGAGACCCATCAACTTGCCCATCGATACAGCTAGGGCGACGACCGCCTGAGCATCGCTTTCGCGACTCACATCACAAGTCAGAAAGGCGCCCCCAATTTCGTTGGCGACGAGGGTTCCCTTTTCAGTCTGCATATCGGCGATCACGACCTTGGCGCCTTTGGCGGCCAACATGCGTGCCGTTCCCTCACCTAAGCCTGATGCACCACCAGTCACAATGAATACCTTGCCTGCGATTTCCATGCTGATCTCCTGTAGCAATTGACGTTAACGTAAACGTCAATTATCGCGCATCTTAGATCGGGTCAACTTCATTTCTGGGCTGACCAATTGCGCTTCGGGTTGCTGTTATACTCTC
>CAYHDD010000445.1:0-3569 GCA_964355195.1 uncultured Rhodoferax sp.
GCGCATCTTTGCCACTTCCAGATAGAAGTTCATGCCAATCGCCCAGAAGAAACTCAGGCGCCCGGCAAATGCATCGACATCCATGCCCTTGGCGATGGCCGTCTTCACGTACTCCAACCCATCTGCCAAGGTCAGGGCTAATTCGAGGGCCTGGTTGGCACCGGCTTCCTGCATGTGGTAGCCACTGATGGAAATCGAATTGAACTTCGGCATGTTCTTGGCCGTGTATTCGATGATGTCCCCGATGATGCGCATGCTCGGTGCAGGTGGGTAGATGTAGGTGTTGCGCACCATGAACTCTTTCAGAATGTCATTCTGAATGGTCCCCGACAACTGTTGCTGGCTGACGCCCTGCTCTTCGGCGGCTACCACGTAGCCGGCCAACACCGGCAAGACGGCGCCATTCATGGTCATGGAAACGCTGACCTTGTCCAAGGGAATTTGGTTGAACAAGATCTTCATGTCCTCCACCGAGTCAATCGCCACGCCCGCCTTGCCAACGTCCCCCGTCACCCGCGGATGGTCGCTGTCATAACCGCGGTGTGTCGCCAGGTCAAAGGCCACACTGACGCCTTGACCGCCTGCGGCAAGCGCTTGCCGGTAGAACGCGTTGGACTCCTCAGCAGTCGAAAAGCCAGCGTACTGGCGAATGGTCCAGGGTCGCACCGCGTACATCGTGGCCTGCGGCCCTCGCAGGTACGGCTCGAACCCGGGCAGGGTGTCGGTGTGGGGCAAGTCGCGCGTATCTTCTGCGGTATAGAGAGGCTTGACCGGAATGCCATCCGGTGTCCGCCAGATAAGCGCTTCAACCCTTCCACCGGGTGCCGATTTGGCTGCTGCCCTGGTCCACGCGTCCAGATTGGCCGTTTGGAATTCAGGGTTCTTTGTAGTCATAGCGGCCTTGGTTTTCAACAAGATTGCGGAGCATTCCTAACTTTTCCGGCGTCGAATCGGCATCGAGGCGAGAGCTGGTGTGGTCCATCGTGTTAGTTTACGTTATTTATAATTATTGATTCAAAAAATTATTCCAAGCTTACAATTTCAAACATGGCTGGACTCTCACTTGCACCCCGCGCGCTTTACGAAGAAGTAGCTGAACGTCTGCGCCAGCGCATCTTCAAACGCGAGCTTACTCCAGGCAGCTGGATCGACGAACTGAAAATTGCTGAAGCCTACGGTATTAGCCGCACGCCCCTGCGGGAAGCATTGAAAGTGTTGGCGGCTGAAGGCCTGGTGACGATGAAAGTCCGCCGTGGCGCGTATGTGACCGAGGTGTCAGAGCGTGATCTGTCCGATGTCTACCATCTGCTCAGCCTGCTCGAATCCGACGCTGCCGCTGCGGTTGCAGCCAGCGCGAGCATCGAACAGCTTGAAGCACTGCAAGACCTGCACCAGGAATTGGAAAATGCTGGCAAACCAGGCACCCAAGACAGGGAACGCTTCTTCGAAATCAACGAGCGCTTTCACATGCTGCTGCTGGCCATTGCGAACAACCGGTGGCGCGATCAGATGGTGAACGATTTGCGCAAAGTCATGAAGTTGAACCGCCATAATTCTCTGCTCAAATCAGGGCGCATCGAGGACTCCCTGAATGAACACCGCGCTCTGATGCGCGCCATCACATTGCGCGACCCTGTACTCACACAGCGCCGCATGCAGGAACACTTCAAGAACGGCCTCGAAGCCGCCAACTGAATCCGATTCAGAACGCGTAATAAGGTCCGGCGCCGAGCGACGAGGCTTGTCCCTCAATCCCCAGAAAAACACGACGCCCGTAGAAAAATGGCAGTCCCCAATCGAAACTTGTCACGTCGTTCATCGGACCGGCCAGCAGGGGGAGCACGGCTTTGCTGGAGTCGTTGAACATGGCCGTTGCATTGTCAACCGAAAAGCTGACCAGCGCGCTGACCCGGTTCGCACCAACCAAAGTGGCCGCCAATGTGGTGCGCGTCGTCGGGCAATAGAACCCAGCGCTGTCACCGTTGCAAGCTGCAATCGCGGTGGAGTCGAAGAACAGTCCGTTGGATCCAGAATCAATGAAGCTTTTTCTCATACTTTGGCCGGCCAGGACTGTCGTGAAATAACCTGTTGCATCGGTCGTCAATGTCGATATTGCTCCGGGCTGATTGTTGGCCTGAGTGCCGACACCCAGGATCAACGCGCCCGTCAGACGGTTCATCACCGAAGAGCCCACTGCGGGCAGCTCAATCAGAACCCCATTGTTATCGGAAGCGAACAGCGCCACCAAGTTCTTCAACTGCTGAGCGAGGCTGACCTTGATACCCACCGTGCTGTTGCAAGCAGCCGTGGTGCAGGTGTAGTAGACCCCGTTGTGCGCCGTCGCGACGCACGACGGACCGCAATCTTCCTTGAACAAACCCATGCCAAGTATGCCGTTAGCCCCCAGATCAGCGACCGTCGACATGGCCGTGCCACCGAACACGCAGCCGCTGGGCGGAGTGCCAAAGCCAGGATCGGCTATCAATTGAACTGCGACCGAAGTTGCCGCTTTGCCACCCAGGGCAACATCAGCGCTGGCCAGCGGCCCCCAGGCAGCGGTGTTGTCTACAAACTGCGCACAATTGAGCAGCTGCAGTCCGCTCGAACCCTTTATGCGGTCTAGCGCAAGCGAGGGTTTGAGCGCCGATGACAACAGCCGCAAGCCTATCGAACCAGTGTCCAGCAGGACGTGGTCAATGGTTTGGCAGTCGCCACCGCCGGGTCGACAAACGGTGACGTCAACGTACAGCCGATTGACGTTGTAGCCCGAGCCTGGCGGGCCAGTGTCAACGCTGACATCCACCACGTTCGCCAAAGCAGGAGCGCTGGGCGGGGGTACAGGCGTCGGGCCAGGACTCGATGCACCGCCTCCACACGCCATGAGGAGAAAAGCCAGCAGCGTCGGTGTCAATGCTCGAACAAAATAATTACTGCAACACATCATGAATACTCAATCCCGCAGGAATCAGTGTCGGCACGTAGGCGTGGCCATAGAAGCCCCTCATGCGCCCGGCTGAACTGACAATCAGCTTGTCACTCACCAGGGTCGCCGGGGACCCTCTTTTGCCCAAGCGCCGTGCCTGATCAGTCTCTTGCTTAAAGCGATCAAAATGTGCTCCCAACAGCGTGCTCAGATCGGGCAATACGGGCCCGCGCCATGACACAGCAAAGACCACGCCGTCGATCGTTGCAAACTCCTCAACGACGGTCCCGCTTTCAAGTTGAAGCTTGTGCCGTATGTAAAGCTCACTGTTAGTCTTTGGGGTCGCTGCCAAGACTTTGGCGACCGGCAGAGAAGAAGGGGCAGTCAGACGTGGCGCCGACGGTGCCTGCCCGAGGGCCGCGTTCGCTGTACCGACAGGGGTCAAGGCAGAAATGCACAAGCCGATCAACGCAAACCTGGCTGCAAGACGAAGCGCTCCAGACGATAAGCTGCGATGCAACAACGCATCCTGATTGTGAAACGGAGTTTTTTATATGGCTGCCATTCGGCGCAGTATCGCACTGTCCCGATTGGTCTGCCCGGAGGGGATCGAACATCGTGCTGTAGACCGCATGGATGCTCACCT
>CAYHDD010000446.1:0-3566 GCA_964355195.1 uncultured Rhodoferax sp.
GGCCTCGATACCAAAAACGCACTCGGACGAAATGGAGGAAGCTGAGTTGATTCGAGTGGAAGTGTTCGCACTGCTGAGTGGCCAATCTGGTACTTTGGGAAACTTGATGTTCAGCCGGTTCAGCAGCTCTTCCAATAGGGGCCTGATCTCGATGCTGTCGTCCTCCCATGCTCGGGACGAGTAGTACCCGTAAGCACTCGTGCCTTGCTCACCGTGGCCAGTCAGGCCATTCACGATTTCATGATTTGCGCCCATGCGTTTGAGCTGGGTGGGCAGTCGGTGCCGCATCAAATTTAAGGGTAGGGGCCACTCGAAGATACCCAGAGCCGACATCGATCTTTCGGAAACTTCAAGCCAAGTCATTTCCGGACCGATTGACAGCAGGAAGAACAGCGGCAGCTTAAGACTGGGCCCTCCACTGGCCAAGATCGAGACTTCCTCACTCAGCCCTTGATTGCAAGTTTGCAGGAGTTGCGCAAGACGAGCCAAATGTGGCAAGTAGTGCTTCGCAATGAGTTCGGATGCAAGTCGTGCCAAGGGCAGTAGCCGACCTTGAGTCAGTCCACTGGAGACCTTGTCTTCTATGTAGATTTGCATCGTATTCAAATCAAAATGACGAATGGACTCAAATGGCGATGTGACTGGGCGCCCACCCGTCGCGGCCAGTAGCACGACAATGCAGTAGGTCACAAGCCCGTTGTGGTGGAGCTGCCACTGGTGCGGATCGATGGCCCACTGATTGACGGACCTCAGCGCGTCGGCGCAAGCTTCTTGAACCAGAGATTCAATGGGACAAAGTTCACTCCCTGCAGCGTTGAGTTCGCCAATCGTTGGTCCGTGCGCTGCGCAAGTTTGCGCACTTTGGGGCGGCAGGACACGAAGTGCAGACTGGACAGTGTCAAGCGTATAGCTTGAGTAGGCGCATGAACCGGGCAAGCCCGATGTGGGGCGACTGGCCAGCAAATGTGTGAGAACCGGGTCGGACGTTGCTTCAAACGATGCTTGCTCCAGCCAGTAGGCCAGCATTCCGGACGTTACACGTCGCAACGTAGAGTTGCCTTCACAAAGTTCCCGAAATTGCTGCTCAGGGGACTGCTCTCGAACCCAGAGTTCCTGCAACTTGGTGGCGCCCGGTGTGCTTCTAAACATCTGTTTAAGAGCCGTGGCTGCCGCGCTCGGAAAGGCAACGCTGATCCGGTTGGCCTTTGCGCTGACCCAGTCGTTTGCTTGCGCTGTGGCGCGCCAGCCAGCGTAGCGTCGCGGGGGCAGACGATGTAGGAAGCCGCCTTCGACATCGATACTCCAGTCAGCCGTGCTGACGCCAGTCAGGGCCGCACCCAGGATGGTGCGCAGGGAATTGCCGGTCTGGATAGCAGCAAATGTCAGGGCCGCCAGCTCGATCTTGGGCAGATCAGTGCCAATCCATGCTTCTTGCAGCCACCCATTGAGCGCCAAGCGCTCGGATTCATTGGGACGGTTCCAGCTGTATCTTAGAAACTGGTAGTCCTCTGCGGAAGAAAGGAGGACCCGGCGGGCTTTGAGGTCCTGCTCTGTAGGCGCGGCAGCCTCGTCAACGCCCGCCACCAGATTGGTGTCGGAATCGTCATCATCGAAGTCAAATGTCTCCATGCCAAGGTCTTTGGCATCCAAATTGTCTTGAGTGTCCTGCCATGGCTGGGGTGATGCCGAGAGGTCCGATCGTTGCGAAAAAACGTATGGTCGGCTGACATATCGCTGGAACAGTCCATGGTCATTGTGGCTTGCGCCGACGTTCTCACCGCTCTGTGGCGACTTGCCCTGGCAGAAGTTCCGCAACGTCTCAAGGAGCTTGATATGGCTGGGTCGCGCGATGCGAGCGCTCTGGTTCTCGAGGAGGTTTTCGGCACAGTTGTCTAGATGGCGGGTCAAACCTTGGAACGACGACGTGGGACCGCTCAAGAGGCTAAAGGTTCGTAACCAGGCTGGATCCCGGTCGATGCCAAGGCGCAGTTTGATGATCACCTCCAGCAAGTAGCGATTCGGTTCGGATCCCGCGTAGATGGCGGCCAGATATTGGACGAAGCACCAAACCCGCAGAGACTCGATCCAGTTTTTCGCTTGGCCAGCCACATCCTGAACCGGGCGTACGATCAACGCGATGAGTGGCAGGTGGGACAAATCTCTGCCGGGCATTCCCCGCCTCACGGATTGAGTCCCTGGCATCGCCGGGTATTGGGTCTCAATGAACCGAGCGACAAGGCAGGCGTCGATGAATGCAGCTAGATCCGGTAAGAAGGACAGTTCCTCCTCCCAATTCCGTACACAGGTTCTGGTCGCGGGTTGCTTGATGAAACTGAGTACAGTTCCCGCGTATTCGGGGCGGCTGGCGCAACTGGCTGCGTCCAAGAGAAGAAAGAGAGGGCCCTGCACTGCGACGTTGGCTGCCCATGACGAGAGGGTGTGCAGTGCGCTGGGCAGCCCACTGTCTTCAAACTCCGTGTCGACCCCGGCTGGCGGGCTCCACTTGATCTGTTGTGGGTCGTGCGAGTTCAAGTGGACGGGGCTGTGATCGATGAGCCGTTAGTCTAGTGCAGCTGGCGCGGAAGGCTCCAGTCGGCTTGGCAGCGAGAGAAAGTCTTGCTGGCGATTGGACCCCCCCAAAGCGCTGACTTATGGGGCGTGCTTCTCGAGTATCGCGGCGGCGCGGGTCTGCCAGCCCTTGCCGGAAGCGCGCCAGCGGGCAAGTGCGGCATCGTCCAAGCGCAGGGTCGTGGGTCGTTTGGTGATCGCCTGCACGCTGCCCACCGGGCGACCACGGCGCGCCATGATCTGGCCGGGAGTCGTCACCCGACCTTCGCCGCGCTTGGCTTGCCGGATTGACTCAGCGACATCGTCCGCAAACGCCTGCATTTCAGCGTCCATCTTTACATCAGGCATCGTAGGCCTCCTTCCACATCTTCAAAACAGCAACCGGCATGTTGTCAAACTTGGCTTTGGCATAGACTGCCACCAGCACCACCTGTCCGCCAGACAGGCGGTTGTAATAAATCACGCGAGCGCCACCGCGCTTGCCCATGCCTTCACGCGACCAGCGAACCTTGCGCAAGTCACCAGCACTTGGGATCACAGTACCGGCCAGGGGATTCTCTGCGATCCAATCAATAAAGTCTGTTCGCTCCGACTCGCTCCATATAGCCGACACCATCCGTTGAAATATCGGGGTTTCAATGACGGTGTGCATGGAAATAATTGTACATCTAAATAAATAGCTGTCAATGAAGTGAGTCGTACGAAACGGTGAGGCCGCAGTGCGCGATGGGCACCCAATTGCCAGATCTTTTGTCCTGTTCTGTGGTGCCCGCGTGTTGAGAGAAGAGACTGCTGAAAGTGGTCGAGTGGCGTCATCTGGGCTCGCGTCCAGCGGCAAGAAGGATTGGTGATTGCGTCAAAACTGCGAAAAAAGCATGATTAATATGATAACACGCCGTTTTGAAACATACTATATGTTTATAAAGAGAGTAGCCTCATAACCAAATTACCGGTTTACCCCGTTAGCAAATGCCCACTTTATGTGGGCATTGTGCTTT
>CAYHDD010000447.1:0-3563 GCA_964355195.1 uncultured Rhodoferax sp.
CCAGTTGGTAGCGCACGCTGCCAGCCGCTGCAATCAATTGGGCGGACGCACTCCACAAGGTCAAATCGGTCACACCCAGTTGCTCACGGGCACGCTCCAGCGCCAGCGCCGTGCCGACATCGGGCAGATCCGCCAACTGCAATGCGGTAGCGCGCCCCTTGCCCGCCAGCTCGGTAGAAAGCGTCTCCAGCGTAACCCTCCCGAGGCTCAGCCCCGCGTCCAACGCCCCTTCAACTTTGACATCAAACCAGCTTTCAATCGAGCGCGAAACAAACTGGTAAGAAACCACGTAAATCAGAACACCCGGCGCAAATCCGGCGAGCGCAAAGATAGCGGCCAGTTTGACCAGCAGCCGACTGCCGAACTTGCCTTGGCGCAGACGTTTGAGCAAACGATAGGCGATCCAGACAATGACCATCAACAGCAGGCCGGCGACCACCATGTTGAGGACGAACAACCGGGCGTAGTTGCGCTCGTACATCTCGCGGTTGGTGGTTGCCTGCGTCAGCAGAAACAGGAGCACCAGCCCGACCGCGACCATCACCGCCAGGCCAAGCCCAACCGTCCAACGCAAGGCGCGCGAGCCACTCTGCGAATATTCGCCGGGCAGCCGACTCAGAGGGCCACCATCGCTCATTTGGTGTTATCCAGAACCAGCCCTTGGCTAGAGGAGGCGGCGATACTCCAGTCGGTCTGACCCAAGGTGCCGATTTGAAACGGGCGCGGCAACTGCGACAAGTCCATTCGGAAGCGAAACTCCACAAGATGGCGCTGTTCCAAGTCGAGTTCCGCAACCTCGGCAATTTTCCAGCGTGACAAGCGTTGCAGAGCGGCCAAGGCCTCGGGGAGGGTATCAAAACTTTGGTTCAGGGCAACCCCCAGGCCAATCTGGCTCTGAACGCCCGAAGCCACATTCAAGCGCCAGCGACGCGTCAAAGGTTGATAGGACAGGCGCATACGACGTTCGGCGCTGACGACTCGCTTGTTGGTCCAATACCAACGCTCACGAAAGATCTCCGCCTCAGCCAAGAAGACCACGGAAACGCCCTTCAACAAGGCATCCTGAACTGCGGCCGACAACTCAAATTTGACGCCCGCCGTCAGAACAATCGCGTCGCTGTCACGTTCAATGCGGAAAAGAGAAATTTCGGCGGACGGAGTCTCTGCCCAGACCGCGCCGCCAAAGCCGCAGCACAGGCAAACAGCGACCAGCAGTCGCCCCAGGTCAAACCCTGCGCTTCTCAAGTAATGCGTAATAAAAGCCATCATGGTCACAAGCCCGATTGTCCGGGACGGACTCACAATTTGCCCCATCCTGGGGGATTAAATGCCCTGGCGATGCCAGCAGGCTGGCTTCGGTGTTGTGTGCAAGGAACGTTTGCATCTGATCCTCTCCCTCGGCTCGGAATACCGAGCAAGTGCAATACAACAGCCGTCCGCCGGGCCTCAGCAGTGGCCACAAGGCGTTCAGCAGCTGTGCCTGAATCTGCGCCAGTCTGGCGATGTCGGATTCACGCCGGAGCCAACGAACATCCGGGTGGCGTCTCACAATGCCGGACGCCGAACAGGGTGCGTCCAGCAATATGGCGTCATACGGCTGCCCATCCCACCAGACGGCTGGCTTGGCGGCATCGGCTTGCAGCACGCTGGCCCGCAAGCCAAGCCGCGTCAGCGTGTCGCGGATGCGCTCGCAGCGCGCGGGGTCGATATCCAGTGCCGTCAGATCGCAATCCGCCAACTCCAGCAAGTGACCCGTCTTGCCACCAGGCGCGGCGCAGGCGTCGAGCACACGCAGCGGCACGGTCCGTACCAAACCGGTGAGCAGCAGCGGCGCGGCAAGCTGAGCGGCAACATCCTGCACCGACACGACACCCTCGGCAAAGCCGGGCAGCTCGAGCACCATTTGGGCCTGTTCCAGCCGGACACCGCAAGTGCCGACCACTGCCGCCGCCACGCCGACAGCTTGCAAAACCTCCACGTAAGTGGCAGGCGTGCTCTTCTTGAGATTGACGCGAAGGCTCATCGGCGCGCGCTGGTTGTTGGCAGTCAAGATCGCCTGCCATTGGCTCGGCCAGTCTTTCTTCAGTCGTTCTATCCACCAGCGCGGATGGTTCCACAACGCCACCGGGTTGGTGTCAGTGGCAGCTACCAAGCTTTGCCGTTCGCGCAAGAATCGTCGCAGGCAGGCGTTGATGAAGCTGGCCTGAGCCCGGGTCGCTGCGTCTTTCTTTGCCGCTTCGACCGCCTGATAGACCAGCGTAAACGCCTCGTAGGGGGCATCTCGCTCGTGCCACGCGAGAGCCAACGCCGCGCACAGCAAAGCGTCTGCCGGTGCTGCTGGCACTCGTTTGACAAGCAATTGGCGCAAGGCCTCGGCGCGACCCAGATGGCGCAGCACATGAAAGGTCAGCGCTTGTACACCTGGCCTCAGTTCTGCGCTGACGGCGGCGATCGCGGCGGTGCCCGAGACTCCGCCACGGATCTCGACCAGCACCGACGCCACGACCTGGAGTTGTCGCCACAGGGGAATGGATTTTCCTTGAACACTCATCTCTGGCACTAGATCGCAGCGGCGGCCCTGAACCCAAACATCCAGGCGATCAAGAGCGCCGGAAACTGGCAGATCGCCGCGTTGTAGTTTTCCACCGCCACGTTGAACTCACCGCGTGCCCGGTGCGTCTGCACAACAAGCGGGTCCCACTGCCGCTGTAGCGCCTCCCTGGCAATCGCCGCCGCCTCGTCAAAGGAGACTTCACACTGGCGATCCCAACACCGAGACAGTGTCTCAAATGCAGTCTTGAGCGCTCTCGTGGCTGGACCATTGAGCGGCTGTGAACGCGACACTTTGAGCGATGCCTGAAACTGCTCGGCCGCAGCGGCCAGCGCACCCGATCCAGCAAAGTCATGCATGGCCAGCGTTGCAAGCTGGCTGAACGCTTGCTCCAGAGGGGCGAATGCAGCCAGGCCCTGTGAGCGCAGCCGTACCAGACGGTTGTACGCGCCTACAGCCCAAAACAGCAGGATCGCCAAGCCAATCCACAGCATGAACGAAGAACTCAATGGGTCGGTCCCCTGAACGCGTCGGGTCTACGGGCCTCATGAAGAAGCGCCCAAAACCTGGTCAAAGAACTGGCTTCGGGCGCTGTGCTTTCAGGTGGCGCTTTGCTTAATCGGGCGCAACACCTTCGTCGGCCTGCGCCGCCTCAGCCACCCCGGCAAGCTCTGCCGCCTCGGCATCGGCAATAGCGCGACGCTCGGCATCGTCCATATTTTCGCGAACTTTGCGAGCTTCGTGATAAGCCAAGCCCGTGCCCGCCGGAATCAATCGGCCCACGATGACGTTTTCTTTCAAGCCACGCAACTCGTCGCGCTTGCCCATGATGGCCGCTTCAGTCAGCACACGCGTCGTCTCCTGGAACGAAGCAGCACTGATGAAGCTGTCGGTTGACAACGATGCCTTGGTAATACCCAGCAACAGGTTGGTAAAGGTCGCTGGCACCTTGCCCTCACCGCGCAGGGCGTCGTTGGTATTGAGCATCTCGGAGCGCTCGACCTGCTCACCA
>CAYHDD010000448.1:0-3560 GCA_964355195.1 uncultured Rhodoferax sp.
TTGGGGCCGGTCACGCAGTGCAGGTCGTCCCACAGGTCAACTTGGCGAACAAAATCATCCAGATCGGCCCAGGCAAAAGTGCCTTCGTCCGCCCACTGCTGCAGTCTGGCCAGCACCGGCTCAATACCCTTTCGAAGAAACCCGGCGCCGACGGCGCGCAGCGTGTCGACGTCGGTCAGGTCGTGGTGGCCGATCCAGTGCCACAGCGGCTGCGCCTGCACCAAGAGATCGCCATCGACCGGTCGCGCGGTGGGTGGCATGCCCTCCAAAACCTGCAACAAGTTGGCACGCGAGAGCGCCAGGGTCGGCCAGCTTGCGTGCAGGGCGGGTGCCTTGAAGACGCTCTTGTCCACCTGGCTCGACTGCGCCAAGGCCTCCAGCAAACTGCCGCCCTCATCCACGGCCGTCTGCAAGGTCTGGTCATGCAGCCGCCATGCGTGTGCGCTACCGCCATGCAGGTCGTAGCCATGGTGAGGCGAAATCAGCACATGCGCCAACTGATTCGGGTAGCGCTCCAGGGCCTGCAGACGGTTGCGCCGCAGCGTTGGCGTGGCCAGCATCAGGCGCGTGTAATTGCGGCAACTGGCGTAAACACGGTCACCGGTGATGGCGCTCAGGACGCGTAAAACCTCAGCATCCAACGATTGGCTCCAGCACAACAAGGCCGCGCCAAGCGCACTGTTTGTGTCGGGCAAGGCGTGCACGTCAGTGGCAAAGGTGGCATCTACCACAGCACCGGCATGAGCGCTCCAGGCCAGCCAGCGGGCACAGGCTGTCCAGGCCGCCGTGCTGGCGATTGGCGAGGCCGGTGCCGCATACAGCGCATTGGCAAGCACACGATGCAGTGCTACGGTTGCAGACTCCAGCGAAAACACCAAGACTTTGCCACCAGGATCCAGCTCGCATTGGCCGGCCAGACTCTACATTGCCGCCGCATTGCAGGCGCTCAGCGGCAAACGAAACGCCCGCAGCGAGCCGCTTTCCAGGCGCAGCCACAGCAAACCCTCGGCGCTACGATGAGCAGGGTAAAGGGCGCCCAGCATCAGTGCGCTGCGACCGGCTCCCCAATCGATGATCTGTGCTTGCATGGTGGTGCCAGTCATACCCTCATTGCCTCCTCAACTCTGGCAATTGGCGCGCCCTGAGGGTCATCTGGATTGTCATGGTTTCAATTGTCAAGCCAACGTCGGGCAAGTCAATACCCTCGCTATCATTCAGGCCATGGGCGACACCAACACAACAAGCGCCGATGATGCCACCGCCTTCATCACCCGCTGGCGCGGCATCACTGCCAGTGAACTGTCCACCGCGCAGAGCTTTGTGATTGACCTGTGTGCTCTGCTGGGCGTGGACAAACCGCACCCATCGCCCGAACAAGACTACATGTTCGAGCGTCCGGTGACCTTTCGCCACGGTGACGGCTCCAGCAGTGCCGGACGCATTGACTGCTACCGCCAGGGCGCGTTTTGCCTGGAGTCCAAAAAGCTCAAGGCCGCTGGCCACACCAAAGGCTTTGACGACGGCCTGTTGCGCGCCCGCAGTCAGGCCGAAGGCTACGCCCGTGCCCTGCCAGCCTCCGAGGGTCGCCCGCCGTTTGTGCTGGTGGTCGATGTTGGTACGGTGATTGAGGTGTATGCCGAATTCAGCCAGAGCGGTGCCACCTACACGCCTTTTCCTGACCCGCGCAGCCACCGCATCCGCCTTGACGATCTGGAGCGCGAAGACATCCGGGAGCGCCTGCGCCAGATCTGGCTTGACCCGCACAGCCTGAACCCGGCACGCATCAACGCCCGCGTCACGCGCCAGGTGGCCGAGCTGCTGGCGCGCCTGGCCAAGTCCATCGAAGGCAACCCGGTCCATGAGACCAATCAGCCTGTAAAGCACGTCAATCAAGCACGAGTAGCTCCTGAAAACGTAGCATCATTTCTGACCCGCTGCCTCTTTTCAATGTTTGCCGAAGACGTGGGGCTGCTGCCCAAAGAAGCGTTTATCGGCTTGCTCAAAATGCACCGGGCTGACCCGCCCACGCTGCGCCTGATGCTGCAAAGCCTGTGGGCCGACATGGACCGCGGCGGTTTTAGCCCGGCGCTGGCGGCCAAAGTGCTGCACTTCAATGGCAAATTGTTCAAAGAGCCCATGGCTGACGGCTACAGCCTGCTCTTGAAGCCAGCGCAGATTGACCTGCTGATCGAAGCCGCGCAGGCCAATTGGCGCGAGGTCGAGCCCGCCATCTTTGGCACGCTGCTGGAGCGCGCCCTGAACCCCACCGAGCGCCATGCGCTGGGTGCGCACTACACGCCGCGCGCCTATGTCGAGCGCCTGGTGTTGCCCACGGTGGTCGAGCCCTTGCGCGCTGAGTGGGCCAACGCGCAAGCCGCCGCGCTGGTGCTGGCGCATGAGGCGGCCGAGTTGGAAGCCACGCCGCCCGTCGCCAAAGGTGGCGTGGATGCGGCCAGTTTTAACCGCCAGCAGCTCAGAGCCGATCAGGAGGCCAGCAAGCGCCATGAAGCCGCGGTGCGCGCAAAGTGGCGTGAAGCACGCACGCAAGTCAAGGCCTTCCACCACCGCCTGTGCAGCGTGCGGGTGCTGGACCCGGCTTGTGGCAGCGGCAATTTCTTGTACGTGACGCTGGAGCATCTCAAGCGGCTGGAGGGCGAGGTGCTCAACCAGTTGACCGCTTTGGGCGATGCGCAAGACTCGATTGCGGAGGGCACTGAAACTGTGACTTTGCAGCAGTTGCGCGGCATCGAGCTCAATGCGCGTGCCGCCGCCCTGGCCGAGCTGGTGCTGTGGATTGGCTATCTGCAGTGGCACATCCGCACCCAGGGCAACGCGGCCGTGGCCGAACCGGTGGTGCACGACTACCGCAACATCGAATGCCGCGATGCCGTGCTGGCGTGGGATGCGCAAGAACCGGCCTTTGACGCCACCGGCCAGTTGCTGAGCCGTTGGGATGGTGTTACCTTGAAGGCGCACCCGGTGACGGGTGAACCCGTACCCGACGAGACTGCCCAGGTACCGCAGTGGCGCTATGTTGGCGCACGCCCGGCAGCGTGGCCGCAGGCGGATTTTGTGGTGGGGAATCCGCCGTTTATTGGCAACAAGCGCATGCGTGAGGCGCTGGGTGACGGCTACGCCTTGGCGCTGCGCTCTGCGTGGCCTGAAATGCCAGAGTCGGCCGACTTTGTGATGTTTTGGTGGGCGCGTGCGGCGGCGCTGGTGGCTACGGGTCAAGCTGAGCGCATGGGGCTGATTACCACCAACAGCCTGAGCATGATTTTTAACCGGCGCGTCGTTCAGGCGGCTATGAGTTGCGCCGGGGTCGAGCTGGTGTTTGCGATTCCTGACCACCCGTGGGTTGACAGTGCCGATGGTGCGGCGGTGCGCATTGCGATGACGGTTGTTCAGCGCACAACGGTAGCGCAATTGGGGTCGGATCCCAATTACGCGGGTTCCAGCGCGGGGCGGCTCCTGACCGTGACCGACGAACAACCGGGGCGAGAAGGTGAAGTCATCGTCACGCTAGCCGAGCGGCGTGGCTTGATTCATGCGGATTTGTC
>CAYHDD010000449.1:0-3559 GCA_964355195.1 uncultured Rhodoferax sp.
AACCCAATGATGGCCAGCGACCAACTGGCCACAACAGGCGTGAGGCCACATAGGCCCACTTCAGTGGGTAAGTGTGTCACGAGGAAGGCTATGTGAAAGCCGCAGGTAAAGAACCCCAAATGCAGCAGCAAATAGCTTGGGTTGTGCATGGCATCGTGCACAGCCTTCTTCAGACCGCCTTCCGGATCGGGGGCTTTCGCAGGTGCGTGTGTTTCGTTGGTTAAACGATTAAGCAGTGGAATGGCCAGCAAAGTGAGAGCAGCCATGGACCACATAGAGCCCATCCAGCCTAGCCATTGAATGAGTTTCTGAATGATCGGGGCAAATACAAACTGACCAAAGGAGCCGCCAGCGTTGATGATGCCGGAAGCCATGCCACGTGATTCGGCTGGCATGCGCTGGGCGGCTGCGCCTAGCAATACAGAAAAACTGCAAGCACCTGCGCCGATGGCGGTCAAGACACCCAACGTCAAGGTGAGCCCCAGGCCGCTGCTCACAAAAGGCGTCATGGCAGAGCCAATCACCAAAATCAACAGGCCATAAAGCAAGACAGGACGGGGCCCGTACTTGTCAGCAAATGCACCTGCAATAGGCTGAATGGCTCCCCACACAAATTGACCAACTGCCATGGCCAGGCTGATCGTCACAATCCCCAGGCCCGTACTGGTATTCAGGGGCCCAACATACAAGCCGATGGACTGACGCGCCCCCATCGTGATCATAAGAATGGACGCAGCCATCAGTGTGGTGATCCAAACGCCGCGGTGATTCATGCTGGGAAACAAGGACATAAACTGCGCTACAAACTCGCTAAAAATGAGCAAGCGGCGATCTTAGTCGAAATCGATTTTCTGTTGCCAGAGTGTCATGAAAAGTTGATCTCAAAGTCGAGTGACTGGGTCCCCGGCAAGCAGCCGTGCGCCAATTTCAGCTGCCCAGCGGGTCCACAACTTTCTCCAGACCTGACATTCCCCTCGGCGCTCGGCAGTCGACGACGGCGTCGGCTTGGGTCTCTGAGCAGCCATGGCGCCGGACCCAAATTTCCATTTGACAGCCGGTTTGCAGCAATGGCTGGAGTTGCAACTTCTGCAAATGTCGGTCATCCCTGCATGCCAAGTTTGAATTCCCGCGACAGAGAGCTTCCATCAATCAAACCGAAAGCAAACACTGTCACTGATCGGCGTACATACAGGGCTTGCGTGCCAGCATTCAAATGATGCCCAGCGATGTCGGGGCGCCAGGCAAGTGGGGCACCGCGCCACAGTTGCTTTTGATAGCTGTTAATTCAAAGTTAAGACTCAGGGCGTACGCTTCACTCCATCTATGACGTCTCTCTATTTGTTGTCTTG
Organism: uncultured Rhodoferax sp.; assembly: GCA_964355195.1. GTDB lineage: Bacteria > Pseudomonadota > Gammaproteobacteria > Burkholderiales > Burkholderiaceae_C > Rhodoferax. The sequence goes on from CAYHDD010000449.1 coordinate 1,350, forward strand.
GATAGCGTTAGGAATCCTCCTACAAATTGCCATCTGCTTGTGCGTTGGGTTTTGGCGCCACTGGCAGTCGTATCAAGCGCTGCGCCACGTGGCGCAAGAGTTTGAGATTGACGTGAACCCTGGCATTACCCCGGAGGTGACTCCACTGGCTGGCGCCGCATGGGCGGGCTACCGCACGTTTCGCGTCGAGCGAAAAGTGGAAGAAGGCTCCGCCGCACAAATCTGCTCGTTCTACCTCGTGCCGGAGGACAAAATAGCACTCCCAGAGTTTTTGCCGGGGCAGTTTCTTACTTTTCAGCTGGATGCGCCGGCCCCTTTGGGTGCAACCCAATCGGTCGTACGCTGTTACTCGCTGTCCGACGCACCACAGCCCAACCACTACCGCATTTCCGTGAAGCGCGCACCCGCACCGACCGGAAGTAACTTTCCCGCAGGCGTTTCATCCAACTACTTCCATGACCATGTTGACGTGGGTAGTCAGTTGCAGGTGCGCGCACCTGCCGGTCATTTCCATATTGACCACAGTGAGGCGCCGGTAGTGCTCATTGGCGGCGGCATAGGCATCACACCGATGCTCAGCATGCTGAACTGGTGCCTGGTGGCCCAGCCAGAACGCGAGGTGTGGCTGCTTTACGGAGTGCGCAAAAGTGCCGAGCTGGTGATGCAATCGCACCTGAAAGACCTAGCCGCCCAGCATCCAAAATTTCATCTGCACCTTTGCATCAGCAATGCGCAGGCTCATACCCCTGTTGGGCATCAGTCAGGGCCTGTGGACACCCACCATAGCCGTGTAGACGTCGCCCTGCTGCGCCGATTGTTGCCACTCAAGCCTTTCCAATACTACCTATGCGGCCCCACTGCCATGCTGCAAAGTCTGGTGGGGGCGCTGAAAGAGTGGGGGGTGCCGGAGGGGCGAATTCACTTTGAGACATTTGGCCCGGCATCCATTGCCCGCAAGAAATCAGACTCTGCCGAGCAGGCCGCAGTTCAACACGGGATCAGGGCTGACGCTGTCGTGGTGACCTTTGCCAAGTCAGGTAAACAGGAGACTTGGGAGCCTGGCATGGGCTCGCTGCTGGACTTTGCCGAAGCCCGTGGCATTGTGGTCAGCTCCGGGTGCCGAGCAGGTGGCTGTGGCAGCTGTCAGACCAGCATTCGCGCTGGCGAAGTAGCCTACACGCAGGCGCCGGATTTTGATCCCGAGCCGGGCAGCTGCCTGCTGTGCGTATGCACGCCCAAGACGGCTGTAACTCTGGAGGCGTAAATGAAAAGCTCACTGTGGCGCGAACATGTGTTGCCCTTCACCCTGCTGCTGGGACTTCTTGCGGCAGCCACGCTGGCGGGAGACTATCTGTTGCACCGCCTGAACCTGGTCTGGGTTGGGCGCTACATGGGAATACCGGGCACGCTGCTGATCATTGGGTCGCTGTACTACTCGGCGCGCAAGCGCAAATGGGTCACCACGGGCGACCCGAAGTCTTTGCTCAAATTGCATGAATTCGGGACGTGGTTGGGCTCATTGATGATTTTGATCCATGCCGGGGTCCACTTCAATGCCATCTTGCCCTGGCTGGCTACGGTGGCCATGGGGGTGAACGTAATCAGCGGCATGGTCGGCAAGATGCTGTTGAACCAGTCGCGCCAGCATGTGCAAGGCGAACGCGAGCGCTTCCAACTGCGCGGCCTGTCCAAGGCCGAAGTTGAGCGAGCCGTGTTTTGGGATGCGGTGGCGCTGGGTTCCATGGCGCAGTGGCGCAAGGTGCACATCCCCATCTTCATTGTGTTTGCGGTTCTGGCTTTGGGTCATATCTTCAGCATCTTTTTGTTCTGGGGTTGGGTATGAGCCGGACTCTCAAGATCATTCTGGCGATCAACCTGATGGTCTTGGCCGTGCTGACCTTTGCCTACCCGCATCTCATGGTCGGCCCTGGCAAGCTGATCCCTGGGCACAAGCAGCTCGATACGGATTGCTTTGCCTGCCACGTCTCATTCACCGGGGCCGCTTCCCCCAAGTGCGTAAGCTGCCATAAGCCCGTCGATATAGGACGCGTGACAACCAAAGGCGCGCCGGTTGCAAAGCCGTTGACCTCCACCCCCTTCCACCAGGAACTCATCAGCCAGGACTGCGTGGCCTGTCACAGCGACCACGCTGGCGTGAAGCGCTACCACCTCAAAGGCTACTTCGACCACGCACTGTTGAAAAAGGAAAC
>CAYHDD010000450.1:0-3545 GCA_964355195.1 uncultured Rhodoferax sp.
CGGCCGCCAACGCCGGCCAGATCGGTTTGAATGGCGAGATTCCGGACATTGCCCAGATGCGCATCCCGCTGCAATACCTGGCCAACCTGCTTACGGCTGGCGACACCGGCCCGGTGGCGCGCGCGCTGGAGCGCATGCTGGCGATGCGCGCCTACCAGCGCAGCAAGCATGTGGATCAGGTGGAAAATCTGGCCGTGCTGGAGCAGGTCGGACTCAGCGTTGCGCAGGTGCAAGAGATGTACCAGATCATGGCCATCGCCAACTACGAAGACCGCTTTGTCATCCCAAGCAGCCACCGCGAGTACGCTGAAAACGCATTTGACCTGCGCGGCGGATGCGGCTTCTCCTTTGGCAATGGCTGTTCGGATGGTCAGTCGGACGCAAGCCTGTTCGGCGGCGCCAAACGGCGCACGATTCCCATCAAGTCGATGGTCTAAGGGCAAGGAAGCTGTTTATGAAAGAGAACCGATATTCCCTGCGCGCATTGGCACTGTTGCTGGCTTATCCCGGCCAGGACTTGCGTGCCAATTTGCCAGAGTTACTCGATGCCATCGACAAAGAGGCGGCCATCCCGGCGGCGCGGCGCGCAGAGTTGCGTTCGCTGGCAAACGGGCTAGCTCGCCAGGATCCGATGGAAGTGGAAGCCCGCTACGTCGAGACCTTCGACCGCGGTCGTGCTACTTCCCTGCACCTGTTCGAGCACGTGCACGGCGACTCACGCGAGCGTGGTCCGGCCATGGTCGATCTGCTGCAAACCTACGAGAAGGCAGGCTTGCTGTTGGCGCCAGAAGAGTTGCCAGATCACCTTTGTGTGGTGCTGGAATTTGCGTCCACGCAGCCGCCCAAGCTGGCGCAGGAGTTCCTTGCAGAAATGGGGCACATCCTGAGCGCTATCTTCAGCGCTCTGCTGCAGCGCGGCAGCCCCTATGCCGCCGTGCTTGCGGCTGTGCTGGATCTGGCGGGACACCGTGTTCAGTCAGTGCCGATAGTCGTTGACGAACCGATCGACGACAGTTGGGCCGAACCTGAAGCTTTTGGCGGCTGCAGCAGCAAGGGCCAGGCCAAACCAGGCGACGCCCAACCCATTCACATTGTTCGCAAGAGCGCCCCCAGCCATGGAGTGACAGCATGAACTACCTTGACCAACTTCTTTTTGGGTACTACCCCTATATTTGCCTGACGGTGTTTTTGCTGGGCAGCCTGATCCGGTTTGAGCGCGAACAGTACACCTGGAAAAGCGACTCCTCGCAACTGCTGCGCGCGGGCCAGTTGCGCTGGGGCAGCAATCTGTTTCATATAGGGATTCTGTTCCTGCTCGGGGGGCACACCATGGGGCTGCTGACCCCTCACTTCATGTACGAGCATTTTGTCAGCGCAGGCGACAAGCAGCTCATGGCCATGCTGTCGGGCGGGCTGTTTGGCTTGTTGGGATTCATCGGCGTCACGATACTGTTGCACCGCCGCCTGACCGACGACCGAATTCGCATCAACTCCAAAACCAGCGACATCATGATGCTGGTGCTGCTGTGGTTGCAGTTTTTCCTGGGACTGGCCACGGTCCCGGTGTCGGCGCAACATCTGGATGGCAGCATGATGATGAAACTGGCCGAATGGGCACAGCATATTGTCACCTTCCGCTCAGGTGCTCCGGAGTTTCTGGCCGGCGCCGGCCTCATTTTCAAGCTACACATGTTTCTGGGAATGACGATATTCCTGGTGTTTCCATTCACCCGGCTGGTGCACGTCTGGAGCGGAATCGGCACCCTGGGCTACCTGGCGCGCCCCTACCAACTGGTGCGCAGCCGCCGACTCGGCATGACATCGAGCGCGCCCATCGGCCCGCGTCAAAACTGAACCGGACGCCGCCATGAGCACTCACGCTACTCTGGATGACTGCGGCGGCAGTTCCTGCCAATGCGCCACTGGCACGGTGGCCATGGCAGGTTCGGCGCCCCGCATCAACGGTATTTCACTGTCCGTGCCTGGCGCCGAAGTCGACGCGGCAGCCTGGCGCGAACTGGCGCACACCGAATTGTTGCGACAGCAGGCGGTCAACGCAGGATTGTTGCCACGCTACACGGGACTTAGCGCGCCGGAACTGACGGACGCTGATCGCCAAGTCATCGAAGACATGGTGGATGCGGCGGTGCTGACAGTGCAAGCGACCGAAGAAGAATGTCAACGCTACTTCAAGGCCCACAAGGCGCAATTTGTAGTCGGGCAGGCGCTGCATGTGCGCCACATTCTATTTGCCGTGACTGAAGGTGTGAACGTGCTCGCGCTGGCCGCCCACGCTGAACAGGCCTTGCTGAGTCTGTTGGGTAAAGAGGTGAGTTCGGAGCGGTTTGGCCAGTTGGCCGCCGATCTGTCGAACTGCCCTAGCGGCGCGCAGGGAGGTGACCTGGGTTGGATAGGACCGGGCGACTGCGCCCCCGAGCTTGCCAGGGAGTTGTTCCACCCGCCACACGCCCAGTTGGGTTTGGGCGTGCACCCGCGACTGGTGCAGACCCGATTTGGTTTTCACATCATCGAGCTGCTGGGCCGTCGCAAGGGCCAGCAAAAGGCCTACGCACAGGTAAGTGAACGCATCGCGGCGCAGCTTGCGCTGCAGTCGCGCGCCAAGGCGCTGCACCAGTATATGAGCCTGTTGGTGGGGCGCTCGCTGGTCGAGGGTTTGGATCTGGAGGCTGCTGACTCGCCTCTTGTTCAATAGTCAGCGACACGCTCGAAGATGGCGGCGATGCCCTGGCCACCGCCGATGCACATCGTGACCAGCGCGTAACGGCCAGCGATGCGCTGCAGTTCATAGAGGGCCTTGACGGTGATCAGCGTGCCAGTCGCGCCAATCGGATGACCGAGCGAGATGCCGGAGCCGTTCGGATTGACTTTGGCCGGGTCCAGTCCCAGGTCGCGGCTGACGGCGCAGGCTTGCGCGGCAAAGGCTTCATTGGCCTCGATCACATCCAGGTCAGCGATCGTCAGACCAGCCCTTTTGAGTGCCAGCCTGGTTGCCGGCACCGGACCGATGCCCATGTACGTCGGATCGACGCCGGCGTGCGCGTAGGCCACCAGGCGCGCCATCGGCTGCAGGCCGCGGGCTTTGGCGGTGGCGGCCTCCATCAGAACCACGGCGGCTGCTGCGTCGTTGATGCCCGACGCATTGCCGGCAGTGACGGTACCGTTCTCTTTCAGGAAAGCCGGTTTCAGTTTGGCCATGTCGGCCATGGTGCAGTTGGAGCGGAAGTGTTCATCGGTCGCATACGCCACGTCGCCCTTTTTGCTTTTGAGCACGACCGGCATGATCTGGGTCTTGAAGTAACCGGCTTCGGTGGCGTGTTGCGCGCGCCTGTGACTCTCAACCGCAATCTCGTCCTGCTCTTCACGCGTGATGCCCCATTTGGCGGCAATGTTCTCGGCTGTCACGCCCATGTGGATGGTCTGGAACGGGTCGTGCAAGGCACCCACCATCATGTCGATCATCTTGGTGTCGCCCATGCGGGCGCCCCAGCGCATGTTCAGGCTGGCAAAGGGTGCCCGGCTCATGA
>CAYHDD010000451.1:0-3532 GCA_964355195.1 uncultured Rhodoferax sp.
TGAGGACCTGGAGGCTCTGGAGGCGGTGATTGGCAAGGCGCTGGAACTCGACCGTGCCTACCGCGAGATCGCTGACCTGAAGGAGAGTTTGAGCTCGCGCTCGGGTGACCCTTTCATCATCAGCCATTCGACGGTTATGGAAAAGTTGCTGGTGCAGATGCGCCAGGCGGCACCGCTCGACACTACGGTGCTGATCGAAGGTGAGAGCGGCACCGGCAAGGAGGTGATCGCCAAGTTGCTGCACGCACTGAGCGCGCGTACGCGAGGGCCGATGAAGGAACTCAACTGCGGCGCGCTGTCCGAGTCCTTGATTGAAGCGGCCTTGTTTGGCTACGAAAAGGGCGCTTTTACGGGTGCCGTGAAGACCACTGCAGGCTATTTCGAGGAGGCCGATCAAGGCACCATCTTGCTGGACGAAATTGCCGACATGAGCCCCAAGCTCCAGGTCAGTTTGTTGCGCGTTTTGCAAGAAGGCACCTTTGTCCGGCTCGGCAGCACGGTGCAGCGCCCCTCCAACTTTCGCTTGATTTGTGCCACCAACAAGCCGCTCGACCAGGAAGTGGCGGCCGGGCGCTTTCGCTCGGATCTGTACTACCGGATCAACGTCGTGCCCTTGCGCGTGCCCCCTTTGCGCGAGCGCCGCGATGACATTCTTGCGCTGGCCCTGTTCTTCCTGGAGCACTTCAACCGAAAGTTCAACAAGTCGGCCGGTCCACTACAGAGCGACGCCATCGCCACCCTGGAGAGCGCCCAATGGAGCGGCAATGTACGCGAGCTAAAACACACCATCGAGCGCGCCGTCGTGATCAATGTGGGTGGGCCGATTGGCAGCGCAGATTTGGGTTTGCCGAACCTCGCCACCCAGGCAAACGCTGCACCCATGGCGCTGCTGCCTTACCGCGAAGCGCGGCTGCATTTTGACCGCGCCTACTTTTCCAGTCTGATGCAGGCCGCCGAAGGCAATGTGTCGGAAGCGTCGCGTATTTCGGGCGTTGCAAGGCAAAACATTTACGGCCACTTGGAACGCACCGAAGTTGTCACAAAATCGTGACAGGTGTCACGATTTTGTGATGACACCTGCTGTGTTGCGAAGACGCCGAACCCGGCGCTCGGTCAGTCTCCTCCTCTGAAATCGGAGTTTCTTCGAACCCTGTAGAACGCAAGGCGGCTTGGCACGCAGCTTGCTCACGTTGATAGTCATGAACCCGTGAACCTTGGACGGCTCGTGGGCCCTGATTCATAACCCGTGAGGAAATTATCATGAAGAAGTCTTTCATATTTTCAGTCAGTGCCGTGACGCTGGCGACGCTCGCCATGTTGGGCTGCCAGTCTGCGCCGGAAAAAGTGTCCGCCGATTCCCTCGTGGCGACTTTCACGAGCACCGCACCCAACCTGGCTGCTGGCGCATCTGACCCGGTCTGGACCAAGACCAGCCCGCTGTCGGCTGCACTGACGGGTGGCGCCAACTTTGGAGCCAAGCCGGGCGACAAAGGCGACTCCACCGTTACCCTGAAGGCAGCCTATACCGCAGACATGCTCTACTTGCTGATTCAGTACAAGGACCCGACCAACTCTGTGCGCCGCGGCCCCTACCAGAAGCAGGCCGATGGTTCCTGGAAAAAGCTCAAGGACCCGGCCGACAAGGGCGGCGACGACAACGTCTACTACGAAGACAAGTGGGCCATGCTGTGGCCAGTGAATGAGGCCACTGCCAAGCAGTTTGACAAGGAAGGCTGCGCCATGTCCTGCCACGAGGGGCAGACCAAGCCCTATGGCAACAAGTACACCAATCAACCCGGCCAGCTTCTGGACATGTGGCACATGAAGGGCCAGCGCACCGGGCCATTGGGCTTTGTCGATGACCAGTACACCGACGACACCCGTTACGACCCGAAGACGGCACCCAATGCTGGCCGCAAGGGTGATCCTGGACCGCAGGGCGGCGAATACACCAACATACCGCTGGTCAATGGCAAGCCGCAGTTCATGGGTCGCGATGCCAGGGCAACCAATGCAGGCGGCAATCACTACATCAAGCGGGGCGATGAAGTGGCGTTTGACGACAGCAAATTCAAGCCGGGCGATGAGGTCGCGTCAATCATCATCAACCCGCTGACGGGCACTGATCGCGGTGACGTGCGGACCGCCAACAGCTACGCCAACGGCATGCACACCTCGGTGGTGAGCCGCAAGTTGGTGACCGGCAGCAAGTTCGACGTGCAGTTCGCCGACATGGCGGCGCGCTACGGCTTTGGCTTTGCCGCCTTTGACAATGCCCAGGTCCGTCACGCTACATCGGATGATCCGATGTACCTGGTCTTTGGCAAGAAGTAAGCCATCCCGCAGTTCAGCCCGGGACGTCTGTCTCGGGCTTTCGATGCAAGGGCTTGATCCGAAATCCTTGCCAGATAGCCAAGTCGTAGGCGATCTTGAGGACGCCGCAGGCCACCAGCGGGGCCGCAAGCCAACCGGCTGCGAACAGTGCACCGCCGATCAGTGGGCCAGCGGCCGAGGCCAGGCTTCTTGGCACGGCGGTGAAGCTCGCGGCTGCGGCCCGTTCCGCTGGCGTGACCACCGACATCACGAAAGCGCTGCGTGCTGGAACATCCATTTGCGAAAGTAGCGACCGGACGATCAGCAGGCCTAGCACGACGATCAAGCTGGGGGTGAATGCTGCGGCGATGAGGCATAGGCTCGCCGGAATGTGCGTGAAGACCATGGTGTTGAGCAGGCCGATCCGCTTGGCAAGTCTTGGCGCCGCAAGCTGCGACGCTGCCGAACACAGTCCAGACCAAAAGAAGAAGGCGCCAGCGGACGCAATGGAAAGGTCAAACCGCTGGAACAACCACAGAACCAGTAGCGCGTTGACCACCAGGCCGCCTGCGAACGAATCCACCGAAAACAAGGCGGCAAGCCGGATCACGATCCCTCGACTCGGCCCCAACGGTGTGGCAGGAGTCGGTGCCTCCTCATGCGGTTTTGGCAAGCTGCGGTAAAGCAGCCACACCGCGCCGCCGATGGCGCCGTAGAGGACGAACATGCAGCGCAGAGCATCGACCATGGAGAGTTGCGTCCACGCGCTGATGCGCTCCGGCAAGGCGGCCGCCAAGGCTCCGAATGCCGCAAAGAGCGAACCCAACAGGCTATACCGGGCGAACAGGGAGGTTCGAACTTCACCATCAGCGGCCTCGGCGAGCCTTGCGTGCTCCAAGGGCAAGAACAGGCTGACATCACCCGAGCTTGGGTTGAGAGTGCCGACGAAAGCGACCACGAGCAAGGGCCAAAAGGCGGAGCTTGCGGCAAATGCGAAGCCAGTGGCGGCCATCAGAGCAGCCGCGCACGATAACAGTTTGCCGTAGTGAAAACGGTACCCCCACGCTCCTACCGCCAACGTGGCGAGGGCCGATCCCAGCAGCGTTGTCGTGGACCGTAGCCCCACTTCCCAGATTCCCAATGCGAGCGCGAGCAAATAGGCGGGTAGCAGCACCGCGACGTAGCCATCGGCGAAAGCCCGCATGGCGCGGCCCTGAAG
>CAYHDD010000452.1:0-3528 GCA_964355195.1 uncultured Rhodoferax sp.
CTAAAGATGTCTTGGATGCGGTGGATTCATATTTGTTGAGCAAGCTCGGCCTCTCGCCTCAGGAAATGGACTTCGTCTCAAATTACGACATCAAATACCGAATGGCTTTGGCTATTGAGGGCGAAGATGATTGACCTCTCCCCCGCCCAATCTGCCGACCGCATCACTGCGCTGCTGGCCGCAGCCGAAAGCCGCACGCTCGACTTCAAACGCATCAGCGGCAAGCAGGGGCGCATGTATGAAGCCATCTGCGCTTTTGCCAATGCCGAGGGTGGTTTGCTGGTGATTGGCATTGGCGATGTCAAGGCCATGAAGCCGGGCGACAAGCCGCAGAGCCGCTTGTTTGGCATTGAAGAAAATTCCGAAGGCTTTGACAACTTTCGCGCCGAGTTGCTCACCCGCTTTACGCCTGCCATTACGAAACTGCATTGGATGCGCTTGCCCTGCACGCTGCACGATGGGCAGCCAGGGCATGTAGTGCTGTTGCGCGTGGAAAAGAGCAACCAGGTGCATTCGATTGTGGGCAACGGCACCTGGACGCGCATGGATGCCAGCAACCGCGAGTTAAATGCGGCAGAAATTGCAGACTTGACCTACCAGCGTGGGGTGAAAAGTGCCGAGACACTGCCTATGCCGGTAGCGCTTGAATTGCTCGATACCACCGCGTGGCGCAGCTACTGCGTCACGCGCGGTTTGGTCGATGCAGACTTGGCGGTGCGCTTGCCGCGGCTGGGGCTGGCGGTGCCAGTGGATGGAGCGCTACAGCCCTTGCTGGCAGCGCTGCTGCTGTTTGCAGACGAGCCAGGCGCGCTGCTGGCCGGGCAGGGCATGCGGGCGGATATTCGCGTATTCCATTTCAAGGGTAAGGCCGTGTTGCGTGGCGAGGTGCCTAACTTGTTGCTGCCACCCAAAACCATTACAGGCCCGGCGGTGGAGCAAATCGCCAAGGCGCAGGCCTACGTGCTGGAGCGGCTGGCCGTGGGGCTGACGATGGAGGGCTCGGGCTTCAAGACGCGCTACCGCTTTCCGGAACGGGTGGTTAAAGAGGCTATTACCAACGCGGTGGTGCACCGGGACTACCGGTTGAACCGCGATATTCACATTCGGATTTTTGATGACCGGGTGGAGGTTGAAAGCCCTGGCCGCTTGCCCGGCAACCTGACGCCAGCCACCATCGACAAGGCACGCTCCATGCCGCGCAACAGCCTGTTGGCGCGGAACCTGCGCGAGTTTCCCAACCCGCCCAATGTGGATGCGGGTGAGGGCGTGCCCATGATGTTTGCGCAGATGGCGCAGGCCAACTTGTACGAGCCGCTGTACCGCGAGCAACTGGATGCCGCAGTACCAACCCTGCTGGTGACTTTGCTCAACGAAGAGCGCCCACCGCTGTGGGTGCAGGTGAGCGACTGGATTGACCGCCATGGACCCATTGCCAATGGCAAGTTGCGCGAGATTTCGGGCCTGGATACGCTGGCAGCCTCCAAGCAGCTCAAGCAGTGGGTGGGCCAGGGGGTGTTGGTCGCTTTGCCAGCAGCCTCACGCCAGCAGGCCAGCTACACCAAGCCGGAGCTGGCAGGGCTGATGGATTTGACGCATTCATTATCTTTTGACTTGGATAATGAAAACGAAAATGACAAAAAATCTATGTGAATCAATGGGTTGCACGTGTCGTCATTATCCGAAAATGGATTGACAAAGGGTAAACCCTTCGTGGCAACGCTTTGGCAAAGGGAGGGGCCACCCATGCTGACCGGCTGTGGAGCGCGGGAGCTGCTGGGCTTGGAGTTGACCGCATTTTTTGCCTCTCGCCAATGCCCTGGAACCGCCATCCGTGCGGCAATGGACTGGGCTTTGCAGCAGGCCCGTACCAAGCGGGTCGTGGTCAGCGGCTTTCACTCACCGCTGGAGTAATCGGTGTTAAAAGTCTTAATGGCTGCGGGCAGCCCGGCGGTCGTGGTGCTGGCCCGTCCGGTGGCCGGTGCAAAGCTGCCGCCTGAGTGGAGTGGGCCACTGGTTGAAGGGAGCTTGGCAGTGGTCAGTAGTGTCGCCACTACGGGACGCTTGACGCAACAGGGCGCCAATGCGCGCAACGAGCAGGTGGCGCTATTGGCACAAAGGATTGTCGTGACCTATGCCAGCCCAGGAGGTGCATTAGCCACGCAGTTGGCGCATTGGCGCGCGCAGGGGCGGGAAGTGGAAGTGATTTTGCCGAGTTAGCGGCTTGTCGAACAGACGCCGTTGGCCGCTATTCTTCATTATCCTCAGTGGCAGATAATGAAATCCAAAAACAGTAAAAGTCCTTTGTTTTCAATCAGATAGCCTGGCTGTCATTATCCGAAGCCGGATATCGAGAGCAAGTTTTGGTTCAACTGGGTATCCCCTTGACGCACGTGAATGATCTTGGTATTTTCCTGCCATGGAAAAAGCTACTCCAACGCCGGGCGTTGATTACCCGCGCACGTTCGATGAAATGGACGACTGGTTTCGAACCGAGGTCCAGTGCCGTGACTACATCCGGCGCTTGTGCTGGCCCAACGGATTCGTCTGCGAGCGTTGCGGGATCGATGGGGAGCCCTGGGTGACGGCGCGCGGCGTGTTTCGATGCAAGGCTTGCGATGGCAGCACGTCGCTGACGGCCGGTACGGTGTTCCAGGACACTCGAAAGCCCTTGCGCACATGGTTTTTGGCGATGTGGTTCATCACCAGCCAGAAGAATGGCATGAGCGCCCTGGGTCTGCAACGAGCGCTCGGCTTGGGAAGTTACGAAACGGCCTGGACGTGGCTGCACAAGCTGCGCCGGGCCATGGTACGACCGGGTCGTGATCGCCTTAGCGGCGAGGTTGAAGTCGATGAAACGTACGTTGGAGGGCCTGAGGAGGGCAAGCGGGGTCGCGAGATTGAGAAAAAATCCATCGTTCTGGTCGCGGCAGAGAAAAGAGGTCGCGCCATCGGGCGCATCCGGCTCAAACGCGTAAAGGACGTTTGCGCCGAAAGTCTGCTGGAGTTCATTCGAGAAACCACTGAGCCTGGCGCGACAATTCACACGGACGGATGGAAAGGCTACTTGGGGCTTCCCGCAGCAGGCTACAAGCATCGCATTACGGTCATCAGCAGCGGGGATGAGCAAGCTCACGAGGTCATGCCTCGGGTTCACACCGTCGCCTCGCTGCTCAAGCGCTGGTTGCTCGGAACCCTTCAGGGCGGTGTTCAATATCAGCATCTCGATTACTACCTCGATGAATTTACGTTCCGCTTCAACCGCCGTCGGTCAAACACCCGAGGCCTGCTCTTCTATCGCTTGGCTCAGCAAGCTGTTGCTGCTGCCCCCGCGCCATACAGTTCCATTATTCACGGTAAGTCGGCGGTACGTGCGTGAAGGGGATACCCAGTTTGGTTCAAAGCAGCTTGATCGCAACTGATCGCGGGCTTGCATTCGCAATCAGCGCAAGCTCGCTTTACGCGCCGTTCGCGCTCGCACAAGCCCCACAAACGCAAGCCGTGCCACGTGCCTCTTGCGGGATTTTGTCA
>CAYHDD010000453.1:0-3518 GCA_964355195.1 uncultured Rhodoferax sp.
TTGACGGAGTCATCTGTGCAGCAGCGAACATGCAGCGTGCCTATCCGGCCATGGCGATAGAAATTCAAACCGCGCTTGGCATCAAAGGATTCGGATTTGACATGAACGTGGCATGTTCATCGGCCACATTCGCCATCGAGTTGGCGGTGAACGCGATCCGCTCCGGTTCCGCCCGCGCTATTTTGGTGGTTGATCCGGAAATCACCTCACCGCACCTGGCCTGGAAAGACCGCGACTGCCACTTCATCTTTGGTGATGTCTGCACGGCGATCTTGCTGGAGCGCCTGGAGACGGCGCCCGATGGCGCCTTCGAGGTGATCGGCACGCGCCTGCAAACCACTTTTTCCAATAACATTCGCAACAACGCCGGCTTCATGTCGCGCAGCGAAGACCGCGACCCGGACGACCGGGATCAGCTGTTCTACCAGGAAGGTCGCAAGGTCTTCAAAGAAGTCTGTCCGATGGCCGCCGAGCACATGGCAAAACACCTGGGCGAACACGGCATGACCCCGGCCGGTGTACGGCGTTTCTGGCTGCACCAGGCCAACCTGTCGATGAACCAGTTGATCGGGCGCAGGTTGCTCGGGCGCGATGCCACTGCCGACGAAGCGCCGGTGATACTGGACGAATTTGCCAACACCGCGTCAGCGGGGTCCATCATTGCCTTTCACCGGCACCACGCCGATTTCAAGAGCGGTGAAGTCGGTGTCATCTGTTCGTTTGGTGCAGGGTACTCGATTGGCAGTGTGGTGCTGCGTCGTACCTGAGCCTTACCGAATTGGGCCCAGCAGCCCTTGCCGCACCGGTTCCATGCAGTTGCAAGACATACTTTATTCCCAGGGTTTTGGCACGCGGCGTGTCTGTGCAGGGCTGGTCCAGCAGGGCAGGGTGCAGGTTCATCCACCGGGCGGGGGGGCGCCGATCCTGTGCATCGAGTCCAGTGAAGAGTTCGAGGCAATCGGGTTGCGTTTTCGGGTTCAGGGTGTGGATTGGCACTACTGCGAAAAAGCCTACCTGATCTTGCACAAGCCGGCCTCGACCGAGTGCTCGCAGCGGCCCTCCACCTACCCGAGCATTTACACGCTGCTGCCTGCCCCCTTGCGTCAGCGCCCGCAAAAAGGCCCGGTGCAGGGCGTGCAAGCAGTCGGCCGACTCGATCAGGACACCACTGGCTTGTTGTTGCTGACGGACGACGGCAAGTTCATTCACCGTATGAGTTCGCCACGCCACCATGTGCCCAAGGTCTACGAGGTGACGCTCAAACATGCGCTGGACCAGACCCAGCTGAACAAACTGCTCACGGGTGTGGTGCTCGACGATGACCCGACACCGGTCAAGGCCGCCGCAGCGGTCATGGTTTCAGCGCAGCATTTACGCTTGACCCTGACCGAGGGAAAGTACCATCAGGTCAAGCGTATGTTGGCTGCAGTGGGGAATCGGGTCGAATCGCTGCATCGCTCGCAGATAGGCGGATTGCGCTTGCCAGATGATCTGCCGCCCGGACAGTGGCGCTGGCTAAGCCAGGCCGAGTTGGGTAGCATTTCCGGATAGCGGCGAAGGCGGTCCGGCGCGGCGCCGGTTATGCTTGGTCCATGAATTTGTTTCTTGACTCTTTCTGGCGCGCCGCTGTTTACTGCTTGCGCCCGCGCGTGATCGCGCTGTCGTTCTTTCCGCTGCTTCTAATGATTGGCTTGGCCTTGGGCATGGGCTACTTCTTTTGGGCCGATGCCCTGGATCTTGTTCGACGCACCCTGGAAGCCTCAACCGTTGTCAGCACCCTCGAAGGCTGGCTACAGACGATGGGTGTGGGCCAGCTGAAGATGGTTCTGGTGCCCTTGATCGTGATATTTGCGGTCACACCGGTGATCGTGTTGTTGTCGCTCTTGACAGTGGCCTTGATGATGGCGCCAGCGCTGACCCTTCTGGTCGCTGAGCGCAGGTTTCCCGGGCTTGAACGCAAGCGTGGCGGCTCGTTTCTGCTGAGTCTCGCGTGGTCGCTGGGTTCGAGCCTGGTGGCGTTGTTGGCGTTGGTGGTCTCGCTGCCGCTGTGGTTGGTTCCACCCCTGATTCTGGTTCTGCCGCCGCTCATCTGGGGCTGGCTGACTTACCGCGTCATGGCCTTCGACGCCTTGGCCGAACACGCCAGTGCAGCGGAACGCAAAGAGATCCTGCGCCGCCATCGAGGCTGGTTGCTGGGCATCGGTGTGCTGTCGGGCTACCTTGGCGCCGCCCCCAGCCTGATTTGGGCGTCAGGTGCCCTGCTTGCTGCGGCCTTTGTCTTCCTGGTGCCGCTGGCGATATGGATCTATACCCTGGTCTTTGCTTTCTCCTCGCTCTGGTTTGCCCACTACTGCCTCGCCGCCTTGCAAGCCCTGCGCGCCGAGCAAAGTAGGGTCGCGAGCCCGAACGGGCTGGCCGCATCGCCACCGAAAGCGGGAGAAGCGCTAACATTGTCCGATGACCAACTCCCGCATTGAACCCACGGACCGATCGGCGGCGCCTGCCTTCGGATTGATCATCATCGGCGATGAGATCCTGTCGGGCAAGCGCGCCGACAAACACTTGCCCAAGGTGATCGAACTCCTGAAGGTGCGCGGTTTGCAACTGGACTACGCACACTACGTGGGGGATTCACCCGAGCGAATCACCGTCGCGCTCGAACGCGCCTTTGAGTCGGGCGATGTTGTGTTTAGCTGTGGCGGCATTGGCGCCACGCCAGACGACCACACGCGCCAGTGCGCGGCCCGCGCGCTCGGCGTGGAGCTTGAACTTCAAGCACAGGCGGCAGCCTTGATTCGGGAGCGAATGCAGGACATTGCCAGGGAGCAGGGTCGTGCCTATGCGCCTGATCGCGACGACAACCTGCACCGCTTGAACATGGGCGTGTTCCCGCGAGGCGCCAGCATCATCCCCAATCCGTACAACAAGATTCCCGGATTCTTTTGCAAGGGCGAAAGACAATTTTCCACCGGAGGCGTCTACTTCGTACCTGGTTTTCCAGTGATGGCCTGGCCCATGATCGAATGGGTTCTCGATACGCTGTACCGGCACCTGCACCGGCACGCCGCCTGGCTGGAAAAATCGGTCATTGTCTTCGGCGCCATGGAGGCGACCTTGACCCCCTTGATGGAGATCATTGAGCGAGACTTCGCAGGCGTCAAGGTTTTCAGTCTGCCCAGTGTCGATCATCCGCAATATGGTCGACACATCGAGTTGGGTGTCAAGGGTACGCCGACATTGGTGGAGGCGGCTTATCCCGCGTTGCTGACCGGATTGCAGTAGTTCGATGTCAAAATGGGCCCTGAATTGGTGCAAAAATAGGGTCACTAACTTGGTGCATGGGTGACTGCACTGAATTGGTGCCTTCAAACCCCCAGGGCACTGTGATGATTGCTCACTGCCCCGTTTCAAAATTGCCGCAACTCAGGGC
Source organism: uncultured Rhodoferax sp. (assembly GCA_964355195.1). GTDB lineage: Bacteria > Pseudomonadota > Gammaproteobacteria > Burkholderiales > Burkholderiaceae_C > Rhodoferax. The sequence continues at coordinate 3,431 of CAYHDD010000453.1, forward strand.
AGAATACGCGGTTAAGCAGATTTGTCGTGTTGCCAGTCTTGGCACAAAAACTGCATTCGCTTAGATGTAACTTTTCAACAACGATCCA
>CAYHDD010000454.1:0-3514 GCA_964355195.1 uncultured Rhodoferax sp.
CGGTGATGAAGGCTGGGCAATATGCCTACCGGGATCGTCGTACCAAGAAGCGTGTTTTCCGCCAGTTGTGGATTGCACGTATCAATGCGGCTGCACGTCAGTGCGGCTTGACCTACAGCCAGTTTGCCAATGGTTTGAAGAAGGCCAACATCGAGATCGACCGCAAAGTGCTTTCTGATATCGCTGTACACGATATGGCTGCATTCTCAGCCATTGTGGAGCAGGTAAAGGCCAAGCTGGCTGCTTGAGTTGACACCTGGTCGCTATTGCTTGCGGTAGCGGGCCATGTCCTTTAAGACAGGGGCTAGAGCTTGAAAAGGCGCTAGCCCCTTCTTCATCACTACGAAGTTTTGAATCCAGTCAACTTGAATCCACGTGAAATTGAAACTAGCAGAGATTCTATGAACGCGTTGAACGTCGTCGTCGAAAATGCCAAGCTTGCCTTTGAGCAGGCCACAACGCCTGCCGAACTGGAAAATGCCAAGGCACTCTACCTCGGCAAGTCGGGCCGCATCACTGAGCTGATGAAAGGTCTGGCGGCCTTGCCGGTCGAAGAAAAGAAGGCGCTGGGCGCTAGCATCAATCAGGCCAAACAGGTGATTGAGGGGGCATTGAACGCGCGGCGTCAGGCCCTGTCGGAGATCGAGTTGCAGACCCAGCTTGAGGCTGAAGCGCTTGATGTGACGCTGCCCGGCCGCCAACGTGGCGGCGGCGGTTTGCACCCGGTGTCGCTCACGCTCGAGCGGATTGAAGCCATTTTCGGTTCGATGGGTTTTTCCGTGGCGCAAGGTCCAGAGATTGAAACCGATTGGTTCAACTTTACGGCGTTGAACACGCCTGAAGACCATCCTGCGCGCTCGATGCACGACACCTTCTACGTCGAGGGAGGTACTGCCACTGCGCCCAATCTACTGCGCACGCACACCAGCCCGATGCAGATTCGGTACGCCGTGCAGCACGTCAAGAAATACCGAGCCGCGCTTGCTGGCGGCAGCGCAGGCGATGACCTGTTTGCAGGCTCGATGCCCGAGATTCGTGTCATCGCCCCAGGGCGCACCTACCGCGTGGACAGCGACGCCACTCATTCGCCTATGTTTCACCAGTGCGAAGGACTGTGGATCGGAGAGAACGTCAGCTTCAAGGATCTCAAGTTCGTCTTTACGGACTTTTGTCGAACCTTTTTCGAGACCGATGACCTGGTATTGCGCTTTCGACCGAGTTTCTTTCCGTTCACCGAACCTAGCGCTGAGATTGATATCCAGTTTCAGCATGGCCCGCTCGCCGGGCGCTGGCTGGAGGTGGCCGGGTCCGGGCAAGTGCATCCCAACGTGGTGCGCAATATGGGCCTTGATCCCGAGAAGTTCATTGGCTTTGCGTTCGGTATGGGGCCTGACCGGCTGACGATGCTGCGCTATGGCGTGAACGATTTGCGCCTGTTCTTTGACGGTGATATTCGCTTCCTTTCGCAATTTGTATGAAATATGGCGGTGCAGAGCAAGCTCTCTACCCAACTGACTAAAGACTATGCAATTTCCAGAATCCTGGCTGCGCGAATTTTGCGATCCGGCGCTGTCAACGCAGCAACTGGCCGATACGCTGACCATGGCAGGTCTTGAGGTTGAAGAGCTCAAGACGGTCGCGCCCCCGTTTCACGACGTTGTGGTCGGTGAAATCAAAGAGGCTGTGCAGCATCCCAACGCGGATCGCCTGCGGGTCTGCAAAGTCGATGTCGGTCAAGCGGTTTGGCTCGACATCGTTTGTGGTGCACCCAACGCCCGCGTTGGAATCAAGGTGCCGGTCGCCCTGGTGGGTGCCGAATTGCCGGCAGGCGAGGATGGAAAGCTGTTCTCGATCACTGTCGGCAAGCTGCGTGGTGTCGAGAGCCAGGGAATGCTGTGTTCAGCGCGTGAATTGAAAATTTCGCAAGACCACGGCGGCTTGCTGGAACTGGCGCGAGATGCGCTGATTGGGCAAGACATTCGGCAACATTTGAATCTGGACGATGCCCTTTTCACGCTCAAGCTCACACCCAATCTGGCGCATTGTCTGAGCGTTTATGGCGTTGCGCGCGAAGTGGCGGCACTCACCGGTGCGCCCTTGAAGACGCCCAACTTCCCTGGCACGGTCGTCAGTTGCACCGACACCTTGCCGGTCAAGGTCAGCGCGCCAGATCTGTGCGGCCGCTTCTCCGGGCGCGTCGTGCGCCACGTCAACACGCAGGCGCTCACGCCCGCCTGGATGGTGGAGCGCCTGGCGCGTTGTGGTCAACGCAGCGTGACGGCGCTGGTCGATATTTCGAACTACGTGATGTTCGAATTTGGTCGGCCTTCGCACATCTTTGATCTGGACAAGATTCACGGCGGCCTGGACGTGCGGTGGGGCTGCGTGGGTGAACAACTCAAACTGCTCAATGGCAATACGGTGACGGTTGACGAGACGGTCGGTGTGATTGCCGATGACCGCCAGGTCGAGTCCTTGGCGGGCATCATGGGGGGTGATGCCACGGCCGTGTCTGATGGCACCGAGCATGTCTACGTGGAGGCCGCCTTCTGGTGGCCAAAATCGATTGCCGGACGCTCGCGGCGCTTCAATTTTTCGACCGACGCCGGACACCGCTTCGAGCGCGGTGTAGACCCGGGACAGACGGTTGAACATATCGAAAGAATCACGCAACTGATCGTCGGGATTTGCGGCACCGACAAGACGCAGTGCGGGCCGATGGATGACCTGCAGGTCAAGCTACCCACGGTCATGCCGGTGAGCCTGCGCGTCGCGCGGGCTGCCAAGGTGATTGGCATGCCTCTGACACAGGCGCAGTGCGTTGACGCGCTGGCACGCCTGGGGTTGCCAATGACGCAGGGCGAGGGCCTCATCACCGTGATGCCTCCTTCCTATCGTTTCGACCTCCAAATTGAAGAAGACTTGATTGAAGAAGTGGCACGCTTGGTGGGCTACAACCAGTTGCCGCAAACGCCACCGATCGCACCGATCACGGCACACATCCGCGCCGAGGCGCAGCGCAATCCTTTCGCAGTGCGCCGGGCCCTGGCCAACTTGGGTTACCAGGAAACCATCAACTACAGTTTTGTTGACGAGCGCTGGGAACATGAACTCTGCGCCAACCCGAACCCGATCAAGCTGCTCAACCCGATTGCCAGCCATATGAGCGTGATGCGAAGCTCTTTGCTTGGCTCGTTGCTACAAGTGCTGAAGTTCAACCTTGATCGCAAGGCGCAAAGGGTGCGCGTCTTCGAGCTCGGGCGCGTGTTCCTGCGCGACGCCACGGCTCAGAATACCGACAGCACGGTCGCCGGTTTTCATCAGCCGATGCGCGTGGCCGGCATGGCCTGTGGTGGCGCCGTTCAGCAGCAGTGGGGACAGAAGGAGAAGGCGGTTGACTTCTTCGATGTCAAAGGCGACCTGGAGGCCTTGCTCGCTCCGCGCAAGGCTGTCTTTTCGCCGGCGGTACATCCAGCCATGCATCCGGGCCGCTGCGCAAGCGTTGCGATGGACG
>CAYHDD010000455.1:0-3513 GCA_964355195.1 uncultured Rhodoferax sp.
TGTGCATGGTGGAGGTGGAGTCGCGCGGCTGGACCAGCTACGTGGTGTCGTGCCTGTACCCGGTGGCGCAGGACATCGCCGTGCGTACCCGCTCACCCAAGGTGGACAAGATCCGCAAGGTGCTGGTCGAGGAGCTGATGGCCCACGCGCCCGACGCCCCCGAGCTGGTCTAGCTGGCCGAGGAGTCTCCAAGAGCCAGGTCACGTGATGGACATCGGACCTCAAGTCGCGATCAAGTCAAGAACGGTGCAGGGCAGACGCTTACGACAGTCTCGAAGTCTGCTTAGGGTTAGCACCAATGCAACATTTTGTATTATTGTTAACAATCACAAAATCAACAAACATGAATACGCTTATGCACAAAGTTCGCTCTGAAGTTACCGGCAGTGTCTGGAAACTTGAAGTGAAGGTCGGGCAATCCGTCAATGAAGGCGACACGCTGCTCATTGTCGAGTCCATGAAGATGGAAATCCCGATCTGCGCGCCGGTTGCCGGCGTGGTGTCCGAGATCCTCGTCGCCGATGGAGAAGCGGTGGCAGATGATCAAGTCGTGCTTGTTCTGGGCTGAGCGCATATGATGCCCAACAACATGCCGCAAGACCTTTTCAGCCCCTGGGAAGGCGCGGTCGCTTTCCGCCTGTTTGCGGACCAGGACGATCCAACACTAACGGTTTCTGAGCAGATCGCCGCGCGCTTGGGCGATCGGATCCTGTCTGGTGAGATGCAGCCCGGCGCGCGCATCGGTGAGCAGGAGTTGGCCGACGAGTTCAGCGTCAGCCGGGGTCCAATTCGTGAAGCGCTGCGCATTCTGGAACGCGAGGGTCTGGCCACCATCCTGGCACGCCGCGGTGCGATCGTGACCGAATTGGAGTCCGATGAATTGCGTGACCTGCTGGAAATCCGCGCCGGCTTGTTCGAGATCGTGGTGCGTAAGCTGACAAGCCAGCCGCGTCCAGAACTGCTCAATCTGTTGCGCGCCGGAACCGATCGGTTGGAGGCGCTGGCGGGCCTGCCCGATGCCGCCGGTGAATATGCCGAAACCACTTACAAACTGCTAATCCTGTGCGCCCGCCAGGCTGGCAACAAGCGACTGCAGCGTCTGCTTACAGCCATGTCGCTACAGACCTTGCGTTACAGCAAGCTTGGCTTGGCATCGGTGGAACGGCGCCAGCGCTCAGCCGGTCTGTGGCGTGAAGCGACCGAAGCGTTCGCGGCGGGGGACACCGCGCGCATGGTGCTGCTGACGCGCCAGCGCATTGAGGAATCTGCTGTGGAAGCAATCCGTCAACTTGACATTCAAAGTAGAAAGGGGGCAAATCCATGACCCAAAGCACAGCCAAGGCAAAGCCGGGAACGACCGGTCCGCTGGCAGGGCTCAAGGTCATCGAGATTTGCTCGACCATTGCCGGCCCGGCCTGCACCCGGCTGCTCGCCGATTTCGGCGCCGAGGTCATCAGGATCGAACCGCCCGAGGGCGATCCGGTGCGCCAGATGGGCCAGCACGTCGGCGACGCGTCCTTGTACGCTGCGTCGATCCTGCGCAACAAACGGTCGATTGCGCTGGACCTTAAGACCGAGCAGGGTCGCGCCATTGCACGCGAGCTGATTGCCCGCGCCGACATTCTGGTGGAAAACAACCGCCCTGGCGTGATGGAGCGACTGGGCCTGGGTTATGCCGAGTTGTCGGATCGCAACCCCGGTCTGGTGATGGTGCGCATCAGCGGCTATGGCCAGAGTGGCCCCTATGCCGAGCGTCCCGGCTATGGCGCGATCTGCGAGGCTGTGGCGGGCGTGCGTCATCTGACTGGTGACCCAGACCGGCCACCGGCGCGTGTGGCACTGGCCACGACCGATTACCTCTCCTCGGTCTATGCGGCTTTTGGTGCCATGGCGGCCATTCATTCACGTCATGTCAGCGGGCGCGGCCAAGTGGTCGATGTGGCGCTGTACGAAGCAGCGTTTTCCCAGCTCGAACCCGCCGTGCCGGCCTTTGAAAAACTCGGCATCGTGCCCCGGCGCGAAGGCGCGAATCTGCCCTCAATGGCGCCCAACAGCCTGTACCCTACGCGTGATGGCGGCTGGGTGCTGATTGCCGCCAACAGCCAGCCGACCTGGAAGCGCCTGGTGGCACTGATGCAGCAACCGGCGCTCTTGACCGATCCGCGGTTCGAGACCATCCAACAACGCGGCAAGCCAGACAACATGAAGGCGATCGACGCCATCATCAACGACTGGACGCGCGGTTTTGACGCCGCCGAACTTGAGATGCTGGTGCGCGAGGGTGAAGTTCCGACATCGCGCGTCTACAACCTGGCCGACATCTACTCCGACCCGCAGTTCAAGGCACGCGACATGCTGCTGCAGGTGCCACACCCGACGCTCGGGCACACGACGCAGGTCGGTATCGTGCCGCGCCTATCGGCCACGCCCGGTGGCGTGCGCCACAGCGGCCCCGAACTCGGCGCTGACGGCTTTGACATTCTGAGCCGCGACCTGACCATGAGCCCGGAGCAAATTGAAACCCTGAGCCGCAGCGGCAGCGTGCGCTTGTCCACTAAAACTTGAGGAAGACTTACATGACAACTATTGCAATTGATCGCCGCCACTGGCTTGGCTTGATGTCCACCGGATCGGCCGCCGGCCTGTTGGGCAACCTGCCACTCGCCGCGCTGGCGCAGACAGCATGGAAGCCCACTCAAACCATCACCTACGGCATTGGCGTCGCGCCCGGTGGCTCGGTCGATCTCTATGCGCGCGGCATCAAGAATGCACTGGAAACACTCAAGCTCGTCAACGGGCAAACAATCGTTACCGACAACAAGCCCGGTGCCGCCGGCCTGATGGCACTGCAGGTCTTGCAACGCAACCCCGGCAACGCGCACTTTCTTGGCACTTTTCATACGGGCAGTCTGGCCGGTCAGGTCACAGGAATTCTGAAAGCCGACATGCGCGAGTACGTGCCGGTGGCGATGCTGGTGGAAGAAACCACGCTGGTGGCGGTGCGCGCGGACTCGCCTTTGAAAACGGCGAAGGATCTGGTCGATGCCTTGAAGCACAATCCGGCCGCCTACAAGATTGCGGTGGCGCCGCTGCGCGGCCTGAACACCCATCTGGCTATCGTAAAGCCGCTCAAGCTTGCGGGTGTCGACATCGGCAAGTTGACGATTGCGCCGTTTCGCTCCTCCGGCGAATCGATGACGGCGCTGCTCGGTGGTCACGTTGATGTGGTCTCGGCCACTGGCCCCACCGTGGTGCCCATGGCGCTGGCTGGCAAGGTGCGCATGATCGCCAGCGCAGCGCCCGAGCGCGGCACCGGGCCGCTGGCGCAGGTTCTGACCTGGCGCGAACAGGGTGTGGCAGCCGACTACGTGAGCTACAACGGCGTACTCTTGCCTTCGACGGTGGATGCCGAGCAAATCCGTTTCTGGGAGCAGGCCTTGCAGAAAGTGTCGGTGTCGAAAGAATGGATTTCGCTGGTCGAGAAGTCTGGCAACAAGCCGATGTTCAAAGGCT
>CAYHDD010000456.1:0-3511 GCA_964355195.1 uncultured Rhodoferax sp.
GGGGTGGCCGGAGACAAGTTCGTCACTGGCGATACGGCGCTCGATCTCACCAACAAGACGGTAAGTACGGTTACCATCGAAAGTACGAATGTCACGGGCACGACCTTCACGGTCAACAGCGCCACTACGGCATTCCAGGTGCTTGGCGGCCCGGGCGCCGACACCATCCAGACGTCGGCCTTCGCCTTCACGGCCGCCCAGCGTGATGCGATCTTTAACGGCTCTTTCGTCGATATCATCCGCGACACCACCGGCTTCTATGGCAACGGGGCGGCGAATGCGATCACGGGCACCGCCGCGGCCGACAACATCCAGGCGGGCGGCGGCGCTGATACGCTCATTGGTGCTGGCGGTGTCGACTCGCTCAGCGGTGGCGCCGGAGGCGATACGTTTGTCTACCAGTTGCTGAGCGATCGCGGCACCACCGGGGATGTCATCACCGATTTCACGAAGGCAGGTGGAGATGTTCTCAACCTGCACGATGTGCTCGGTACGTTCGCAGGCATCACGCCCACCACTCACGCCAATGCCTTCTCCGGAGGTTTTCTGCAATTCGTCGATTCCAATGGGGCCACAGCCGGCGGCGATACGCTCGTTCAGGTCGATAGCGACGGCTCAGGGGACGGGTGGACCACGCTGGCAACCCTCACCGGCGTGGTGTTACTGCCGACTGACCTACCGAATTTCGTGCTTTGACCTTGACCACGGGGGACCTGGCTCTGTCGCTTGTAGTGCCGTGATGGTCCCACGGGCGCCGTGAACGACCTTAATCACTAGGCGATTCACCTGGTTTGCATCACCGCGAACCTGTTGATGGCTCGTTCGGTTTCACTCTGAACGGGCCATTTGTATAGCGCGCAAGCGGATTGGTTCCGTCATGCGTGCAGGCCCGTGTTGCGCTGCTCATCCAAGCTGCGGACCCTAGCGGGCTGTGGCGCGCGGGATCAGACGACCGTCATACATCCGGCGCCGCCACCCGCGCCTGGTCGTAGACCGGCTGCGCCGGCATATCGGTCAGGTGCTGGGTGTCGGCCCATGTCAGGATGTCGATGACATCACCTTGAATGCGCACCCGGTTCAACCCGGCGTTAGGAATCTCGCTCTGGCGCGGTCCCGACAGCGGCAGCGCGAGCGCAGTGCGGTAAATCATGTCGAGCACGCCACCGTGCGTCACCACCACCAGCGTTTGCTCGGCATGGTTGAGTGCCAGTTCGCGCACGGCGCCCATCACGCGGGCATGAAACTGGCGCGTGCTCTCGCCACCTTCAAACGCATAGTCAGCGTCGAAGCGGGTCCACTGCTGCCATGCGTCAGGGTGCTGCGTCTTGATATCGTCAACCCGCATGCCATCGATGACGCCAAAATTCTGTTCGCGCAAAGCGGCATTCAACAGGGGTTCGGGTAACGCCGCGTGGAGTCGGTTCTGGCTGATGGGCAGCGCGGTCTGGCGGGTGCGCAGCAGGTCACTGCACACCAGCAGGTGGGCTGCCTCCCCGGCCAGGCGCAAGCCGAGGCGACGCGCCTGCTCATGCCCAATGGCATTCAGCGCTACATCCACCTGCCCCTGAAAGCGCAGCTCACGATTCCAGTCTGTTTCACCGTGGCGAATCAGAATCAGTTCGGTCATTCCAGAGCGTCCTCAGGCGTTTCCTGCTCCGCTTCTGCTGCCGCCTTGACGATGACTACCGGGACAGCGGCGGCGTGCAACACTTCGTTCGACACCGAGCCCAGCAGCGCACTGCGCAAGGTGCTGGTGCCACTGGCGCCCAGCACCACCATATCGCAAGCATGACGTTCCACCATCTCGACCACCGTGTGCGCCGGATCGCCCGAGACGACTTCGGACTCGAACTCAATGTCAGCCGCATTGAGCAATTGCTGCGCCGCTTCCAGCGTATGGGCTCCGGCGGCCGCGCTGACCTGCTCCAGAACTTGCGGGTCATGCGCCACCAGCAATTCGTACAGGGTCGCTGCTTCCTGCACATTGACCAACAACACCCGGATCTGAAGGCCCGAGCGGGCCAGACGGATGGCAAAGCGAACCGCCTCCAACGAAACCTGTGAACCATCAACCGCTATCAGTATCTTCATTTTCTACTCCAGTTTCACCGTGTACCTTCTAGCCCTGAACACCCTTGAGCGATTTCACCTTTTCGATCAATCGCTGATTCACCGCCGGCGAGACAAACTTCTCCACCTCGCCCCCCAGCACGGCAATTTCACGCACGAAGGTGCTCGATATGAACTGGTATCTGTCACTCGGTGTCAGAAAGACCGTCTCAACCTGCGGCATCAGACTGCGATTCATGCCGGCGAGTTGAAACTCATAGTCAAAGTCGGTGACGGCGCGCAGGCCGCGCACCATGGCCTTGGCACCCCGCGCCACCACAAAGTCGCGCAGCAGCCCGGAAAAGCTCTCAACCTCCACCTGCGGGTAGGCCTTGACCACCTCGCGCGCCATCTCAATGCGCTCTTCGAGTGAAAACATGGCCTTCTTGTGATGCCCGGCGGCCACCGCCATGATGACGCGGTCAAACAACTGGGTGGCACGGCGTACCACGTCTTCGTGACCAAACGTAATTGGGTCAAACGTTCCGGGATAAACGGCAATCACGGGATGGGCCATGGTGCACCTGTGGTGAAGTTGAGGGTCAAGCTTGCGCGCATTATGCAGTGCCCACAAGGGCGGCCGCTCCAGGCCGCAGAAGATGGGCGTGAACGGCCCCAGCCTTCAGGTAGCGGTACAAGACAAACCCCAGTGCGGCCAGCTGTTCGTCAGTCCAGCGGACCGGCGCCTCCAGATAGATGAAGCCATCTGCAGCCAGCGCCGCGCGAGCCGCCCTTAGCGCGCTCTGATACAAATCGGAGTCGAAGGGTGGATCGAGAAACACCAGGTGCATGCTGGCCGGCGCCAACTGTCGCAGCGCAGCAACGCCATCCCCTCGCACAATGCGCGTGGCGCCAGTCTGTAGCTGTGCCTGAGTGCGTCTGAGCTGTGCCACCAGACGATCATCGCGCTCCACCAGCAGCACCTCGGTCGCGCCGCGCGACGCCGCCTCAAGGCCGAGCGCGCCGGTTCCCGCAAAGGCGTCAACACAATGCCAACCGGTCAGGTCCTGACCCAGCCAGTTGAACAGGGTCTCACGCACGCGGTCTGGCGTGGGACGCAATCCGGGCTGGTCGGCTACCGCCAGGCGCGTGCGCTTCCACTGCCCGCCGATGATGCGAACAACGTGGCTTTTCGGACTCACAGTGCGAGCTACTTGTTTCATTGCTACAGCTTAACCCAGCAAGCGCGTGAGCACATGATGTGTCAGGTGCGAGGCCAGGTGTGCCCGAAGTACCCGCCTCAAGTCGCGTCGACATCGACAACGATGTCTAGGTTTCACGGCCTTTTTGCAAAGCTCGCCGCGACGTCTGAAGGCCCGTCGCGGCGCGACTCGAAGCTGCGCTGCCTACCAGTCGTAGCGCACCGTTCCCGTTCCGGTGTAGGTCCGTGAACCGTTGGAGA